>NZ_BTPT01000010.1:0-144806 GCF_054408565.1 Vallitalea sediminicola | reverse complement strand
TTTTGATGTTGACATTTACACATATAGACATTATCTTATCAATGGAAAATATATTATCAACTATTGATGTCAGTTCCGTTCAGAACCGTGAAATTATCAAAATACAAGAACTAATAGTAAAGAATGAAGGAGAAATTGATAAAATAAATCGCTTTAAAGTAAGCATTTACGAAGACTATACAGACGGTCTAATTAAAAAAGACGATTATTCAGATATGAAACATATTTATGAAGAACGAAGTGGCGAAACAAAGGCTATCTTAGACAATCTTCATCATGAGTTAGGACATTATAAAAACACCATTTCTCCCGAAAATAAGTGGATTAGACGATTCAAACAATATCAAACAGCAGATGTTTTATCAAGAGATTTAATGGTTACGCTGATTGATCAAGTGAAAATATACGAGGAGAACAGAATCGAGATTCAATTTAAATACCAAGATGCTTTTGAAAAAACACTGAGCTATATTAAATCCATATCCAATAAAGAACTGGAAAGCACATCTTTATCGGAGGTGGTTTAAATGGCCAGAATAAGTAGAAAGGCAAGTAACAAGCAGAACCTTATAGAGAACCCCAAAATCAAAATCTATCAAACGGCGCTTTACGTAAGACTATCCAATGAAGATAACGGTAATATCGGTAGTAACAGTATAGACGTTCAAAAGACCTTATTAATGAATTATCTAGCTATGCACATTGATCTACATCTTTATAAAATATACACTGATAATGGCATGACAGGAACAAACTTTGAACGACCTGCCTTTAAAGCTATGATAAATGCAGTTAGAAAGGGAAAAGTCAATTGTATCATTGTCAAAGACCTATCACGCCTAGGACGGAACTTTGTAGAAACAGGTCATTATATTGAGCAAATATTTCCCTTTATGGGTGTACGCTTCATATCCATCAATGATAGCTATGATAGTGCAGATACAGATACAGATACCAATGCAGGACTCATGATAGCTCTTAAAAACTTGGTCAATGCAGCCTATTCAAAAGATTTATCAAAGAAAGTTTGCTCGCAAAAGAAGCTTCAACAACAAAAAGGAAATTTCATAGGTACTTATGCTCCTTATGGTTATAGAAAAAATCCTCATAATAGCTATCAACTTATTATAGATGAAGAAACAGCTCCCATCATAAAAAATATTTTTACTTGGAGAGCAGATGGACAATCAGTAAAAGATATTACGAGAAGACTTAATGATGAGAATGTACCATCTCCCATGAGACATAGATACCTAAAAGGAGAAGTTAAGAGCAAGAGATATAAGGATATATTATGGAAAGAATCTACCCTATACGCTATGCTGACCAAACAAGTTTATCTTGGTCATATGGTACAGGGCGTTGTGAAGGTGATTTCATGCGGTAGTAACAAGATAAAATATATACCGAAAGAAGACTGGATGATAGTCAAGAACAAGCATGAGCCCATTATGACAGAAGCATTATTTAATAAAGCTCAAGTGGATAATGAGCGTTATAAGAATCATGTAGAAAATGAGATTGGTGGTGGTATTCATGAATAAAAAAATGTATACCATAGCAACCTACATACGTTTATCAGGAGATGATCAAAACATTGGCGAAAGCAATAGTGTAAAACATCAGAGAGTTTTGCTCAGTGATTATATCAATAATAGTCCTGAATTATCCTCTGCAAAGGTTATTGAATATGTTGATGATGGTTATTCAGGGACAACCTTCAACAGACCCAGTATGACAAAGTTGTTGGAGCAAACAAAAAAAGGATACATCAGCTGCATCATTGTAAAAGATTTATCACGACTTGGAAGGAACTACCTTGAGATGGGGAATTATCTTGAACAGATATTTCCCTTCCTTGGAGTTCGCGTTATTGCCATCAATGATGAGTATGACAGTGATAAAAATGTAGGCACAACGATGGGAATTGAAATCCCTTTCAAAAACCTAATTAATGATCTATATGCAAAAGACATATCAAAGAAAGTAAAGTCAGCCCATCATTCTCTAAAAAGACAAGGCAAGTTCATTAGTGCTTATGCTTTTTACGGCTACTTTAAGAATAAGAAGGAGAAACATAAATTGATTATTGACCCAGTAGCATCAAAGGTTGTAAAACGAATATATAAACTATATCTTGATGGTACTGGTATGACAGATATAGCGAGAATTCTAAATGATGAGAATGTACTAACCCCATTACAATATAAAAAAAGCATGGGTAGCAATTATGGTTCATGTACCATTAACAGTGATTCTGTTGAAAAGATGTTTTGGAAAAGAGACTACATCGATAGAATTCTAAAAGAAGAAAGGTATACAGGTAAGTTAATCAGTAATAGAAGAGGTGTCACAAAGGTTGGTTCTGCAAAATGTGAATATAAAAAGAAAGAAGACTGGATTATTATTGAAGATACACATAAGCCTGTAATCTCCCAAGCTGATTTTGATAAAGTTATGGAACGCAGAAAAGACAGATATTTAGTCAAATCAAAACAATCAAGTATTAGAAAACAGCATATTTTATCCAATGTAAGATGTGGTGGTTGTAACTCCAAATTACACCGTACAGCAAAGAAAAGACCGAAATTCTTTTGTATCAATAACTGGTATTCTGGTGAGAATAACTGCTTTCATGAGAGGGTATTTATTGATGAATTACAGGATATCGTTTTTGAACTGATTAAGAAGCATATGGAGGTATTGATCTCGTATGATGAACTTAAAAAAAGTAGTGTACAAGTCAAGGGAAATGAGAAGTTAAAATTAGAAGGTTCAATTAAAAAACATAAGAAAAAGATAGTGAAGTTAAAAAGTGATAAGATGGCTAGCTATGAAGATTATAAGATGAATCAGATTTCAAAGGTGGAGTTTATTGATAGATCGGATGAGATTAATTCTAAAATAGCTGAAATCGAAAAGAAGACAGTTGAGTTAAGAGAAATTATAGAGAAGGAACTGGTTTATGAGGAATCAGACGAAGCAAAGATAGCTAAAGCATTTTATGGGTCAAATACGTTAACCAAGGCATTATATGATGCTTTTGTTGAAGGGGTAATGGTGTATTCGGTGGACAGGATAGAGGTTCGGTTCAGGTTTGGGGATGAGTTTGGTTAACAAAGCATATAGAATCTTATTTAGATCAGACTTGTATATGTGTTATAACATTTGTTATAATAGAAAGTGACGTACTGGAGGTATGTGAAATGAATTTTGCCCAAATAGTAAAAGAAATTAGAACTCAACTGAATATGAGTCAGGAACAACTGGCAAGAGAACTACACGTTAGTTTTGCCACGGTTAATAGGTGGGAAAATGGTAAAAACAGTCCCAATATGCTGGCAAAGAAAGCGCTATATAATTTTTGCAAGGAAAAAGGTCTGGATGAAACATTAATTAAGCATTTACTGGACTACTAGATTGAAATAGATGAAGCCAAGGGAGGATTATAATGATTACAGGTGAATTAAGAAGCAAGGTAGATAAAATATGGGAGATATTCTGGACAGGTGGTATTACTAATCCACTGTCTGTTATTGAGCAGTTTACCTACCTTTTATTTATAAAAGGAATTGATGACAAGCAAACTGATTTAGAGAAGAATGCAGAGTTTCTTGGGATCGAAATTGAGACTAGCTTCTTTATTGACGAACAACAGCATTTAAGGTGGAAGAACTTTAAGCAACTTGATGCAGTAAACATGTATGAGACAATGTCAAAAAAGGTGTTCCCTTTTATAAAACAGTTAGATGGTAAAAATGATGTTAAGGAAAAAGAAGAAGGTATTTATAAAGAAAATGATAAGAAAAAAATCAAAAAATCAGCCTTTGCTAAATACATGGATGATGCAATTTTTATGATTCCAACACCACAGATGCTAGAAAAGATTGTGACGAATATTGATGTATTACCAATTAAAGAAGGTAGTACAACTGATGATACCAAAGGGGATTTATACGAGTATTTGCTATCTAAGGTGGCAACAGCAGGTACAAATGGACAGTTTAGAACACCAAGACACATCATCAAAATGATGGTGGATTTAATGCAACCAACCCCAACAGATATTATTGTTGATCCAGCCGCAGGTTCAGCAGGTTTCCTTGTAGAAGCAGGGGAATACCTAAAAAGAAATAATGAAGACATGTTTACCATTAAAAAGTTGAAAGATCATTATCACAAGGATATGTTCTTTGGTAATGACATGGACAGAACCATGCTTCGTATTGGTGCTATGAACATGATGCTTCATGGTGTAGAAAGACCGAATATTGAATATAGAGATTCCTTATCAGAAACCAATATAGATAAAGAAAAATATACATTAGTTCTTGCCAATCCGCCATTTAAAGGATCACTGGATTATGACAGTGTATCGGCTGATCTTTTGAAAGTGACTAAAACTAAAAAAACAGAGCTTTTATTCTTAGCTCTGTTCTTAAGAACGCTCAAAAAAGGTGGTAGATGTGCTTCGATCGTACCGGATGGTGTACTATTTGGTAGTTCCAATGCACATAAATCCATTCGTAAAGAAATTGTTGAAAACCATCAGCTACAAGCCATTATTTCTATGCCTAGTGGTGTGTTTAAGCCTTATGCAGGGGTTTCTACCGCAATTATGATCTTCACAAAGACTGGTGCAGGTGGTACAGATAAAGTATGGTTCTATGATATGAAGGCAGATGGCTTGTCTCTTGATGACAAGCGACAAGCAGTGGATGAGAATGACATACCTGATATCATTAGTCGTTACCATAACTTAGAAAATGAGAAGGATAGAAAGCGTACAGAGAAGTCATTCTTTGTTCCTAAAGAGGAAATTGTAAAGAATGATTATAACTTATCCATCAACAGATATAAAGAAATTGAATATGATGAAGTGGAATATGAAGCACCAAAGGTTATTATTCAAAGAATTAAAGAATTGGAAAAACAAATTCTTGATGGTCTAAATGACATTGAGAGGATGGTGTAGGATGAAGCTAATTAATATTACAAAATTATGCAATGTTGAAATTGGAAAAACACCTTCACGTAATGAAATGACTTATTGGGGAACAGGTGTGAACTGGGTTTCAATTAGAGATATGAAAGAAAAATATATCTTTGATACTAATGAAAAAATTACTTCGAAAGCTATCAGTGAGACTGGGATCAAGTTAGTTCCTAAAAATACTGTAATTATGAGTTTTAAGCTGTCAGTAGGGAAAGTAGCTATTGTTGGTAAGGATATGTATACCAATGAAGCTATAGCAGCGTTTCATATTCTTGATGAAAGTAAGCTGTATAATAAATACTTGTATTATGCATTGCAAACTCTACGGTTATCAGATAATACAGATCGTGCTGTTATGGGACTAACATTAAATAAGAAAAAGCTAAAGCAAATAAGTATCCCAGTACCTCCACTCGAAGCGCAAAAGAAAATCGTTGAAGCTTTGGACAAGGCTCAGGGACTTATTGATGCAAGAAAAGAGCAAATTAGGCTAATAGATGAGTTGATTCAGTCGGTGTTTTATGAGATGTTTGGTGATCCGATTATTAATCCAATGAGGTGGAAAGTCGATAAACTAGATAAACATGTTATAAGTATTGATTCGGGCTGGAGTCCAAAGTGCTTGAATAATAAAGCGCCAAATAACGAGTGGGGAGTATTGAAGCTTAGTGCAGTTACAGGTGGAATGTATAATGAGGAGCAGAACAAAGAGTTACCTAAGGGTGTTGAACCAAGGGTTAATTTAGAGATAAAAAAGGGTGATCTTTTATTAACTAGAAAAAATACACCTGAATTAGTTGGTGATTGTTGTTACGTTTTTGAAACAAGAGGTAAACTTATGATGCCTGACATTATTTTTCGGATAAACACACTTTCTGAAATAGATAAAACCTTTCTATGGGCATTATTTAACAACCATACATTTAAGCAACGTATAAAAATGATGGCTAGTGGCAGTGCTAAATCAATGGTTAATATTTCAAAAGCAAAGCTCAATAATTTGGATATTATTGTGCCTGATTACGAAGTGCAATTAAAGTTTTCTAGTAAATTGAATCATATTAGGAAAAAGAATAATTTACTTAAAGAATCGTTATATAAATTAGAAAATTGTTTAAAAAGTATTATGCAAAAAGCATTTAGCGGAGAACTGCATTGATTCTAACGAGGTGGAATTATGAGACTGAAAAAAATAAAATTACTGAGTGATTATAAAATCTTCAAGCAGGATCAAGAGTTTGTTTTTGGCGATGACTCCACCCTAGGAATTGTTGGTATTAACGGTAGTGGAAAATCCATTCTTCTTGAATTAATCTCTAAAATATTTGTTGAAGCCAGTAAGCAAATAACTCATGAAAGTTATTCTGACGATATAGATTATGAAGTTATTTATTCTTTAGAAAAAGATCATATGATTGATAGTGTTTTGATTGGAATAGGTGGAGAATGGGAAGTTGTGAAAGATGTTCAGATTAAGCTAGAAAATCGAACGCAGCATTTCAAAATGTTAATTTCAAATGGAATCGATGAATTTGAGATAAAAAACATCAATATGTATTATGTTTTTTTTCCTAGAAAGATTGTGGTATATTCTTCAGGGCATAATGAAGGTGTTAGTGATAACATAATCAACTATAAGCTCTATTCATTGACAGAAAAAGATGTTCAGAAAATTAAGAAAAACAATTGTGGTGAAGTTATTAATAAGGGGATTCTCGATCGGTATAATGAACTATTTTATTATTTTGATGACACCACTAGCAAGTTGGCAATTCTTACATCGTTTCTATTTGAATCTGGTAATCAGAACATGGTATCACAATTTTTTGAGAAGTCTTTCGTAAATTCTTTTAAAGTAAGACTGGATAAAAAGGATATATATGGTGAGGATATTTATTTTGATGAGAAGGCATCGTATTTATTGAATGAGATCCTGAGTTTTAGCCATACAGTTCATGTTAATGAGAATGGATTTGAGTATTATAAGTTCATAGCGCCTGAGGTGAAAGAAAGAGAGCAGATGTCACTATTAGCCTTTTTTGAAGGATTACAAAGGCTTTGTGATTATAATATTTATAAGATTAAGAAAAGAACTCGAAATAGAATTATATATGGTGATGAGCATAATAAAAAATCTCTAGTTGATTGGAACATTGCGAACTCTAGGGTGTTTGAATTACTTGAAATGACCCTAAAAACGGAAAGTGGTTCTGAACTGAAATTACGAGACTTTTCAGATGGAGAGTATCAAGTATTGCAATTGATTAGTATTCTTAACATTTTTTATGGAAGTAATATATTGTTTTTATTAGATGAGCCGGAGACACATTTTAATCCAAGTTGGAAGTCTTTGTTTGTGTCGAAAGTAAAATCGTTGCTTGATCCGATGTCACAGGTTATATTTTCATCACATAATCCTGAAGTTATAACAGATTTACGAAGAACAAGTGTTGTTAGCATGAAACATGGTATGCAATATAATCTACAACTAGAGACGTTTGGTGCGAATCCTAATATGATTAGTGCAAACTTATTTGATAAAAGGAATACTGTGGCAGAATTGGCTAAACAGAAAATAGAAGAGTTCAGAAAGCAAATAGATCAAACAACAAATAGGCAAGAATTAGAGTCGTTGAAAACAGATATTGAACACACGTTAGGTGATTCTTCGGAACGCTTAATGTTGATTATAGAGATTCAAAAGAGGATGATATAGATGTGGTACTTTTACAATGAATTTAACAGTGATAAACTGGAATCACTCATAAATGAAATAAATGGTGTTTTTATGAGAATATTTACAAATGATGAATTTGATTATCCAACTTGGGTGAATGGCATCAAGCTAAAGGAAGACTTTGAAAACTTTAAGCAAGCATTTCAGTTAAGTAAACAAGATGAAAAGGAAAAGCTAAAGAATGCCTATATTAATAATATTCAAGTTAAAAAAGTGTGTAATTTAGTAGTTGAGCCAGTAACATATGAAGTTATGTTATTAGGTGCGAGTTCAGAATTTATAAGATGTATAAATGCCCTGAAAACCATTCAAGATTATCTATACAATAATTTGTTAAAGCTTAAAGGACATATAGAAACAGTAGGTACTCTAAAGGATTATTATGAAGAATTTTATGATAAATCAGTTGAATATGTCTGTCCGTTCTGTGGATTAGGAACTATGTTAACATCGAAAGATAAGTTTAGAGAAGCTTTTGACCATTATTTACCAAGATCAAAATATCCATTTGTCTCTTTGCTAAGAGAGAACCTTTATCCAATTTGTCATACATGCAATTCAACTTACAAAGGAGACAAGAATCCTAGAGACTTTGGAAAAGTGTTTTATCCGTTTTCAAAAGAAGATAATGATTGTGAACCTGTATTTAATATTAAATCAGGTGTTATTGAAAATATAGAAATTAATAGCTTAAGATCTCAAGAAGAAATTGAGACGTGGAATGAAGTGTTTGATATAAAAGATAGAATTAAAAATTTTGCCGAAATAAATCTTAGTGGTTGGATGTCAAATGTTTCTGAGGCAGTTGGTATTTACAATATTGATTTTGATACGGCAAAAAATGCTGAAATAGAAAGATGTAGATCAAACAAAATGCAAGATCATAAATTTATTAAAAAAGCTACTTAGAAGCATTATAGAATTTAAAGGGGGAATACCATGTGCTACAACTTTGATTTCCTAAAAAAAGAAGAAAAATATAAAGACTTTACATATGCCTGTATCGAAGCTGAAAAGAGCTTGGTGGTTTCCTATGCCAGTACAGCGATTCTTGCTCGTAGAGCCTTAGAATTGGCTGTAAAGTGGGTATTTTCTTATGACCGTGTACTGGATGCGCCTTATCAGGACAATCTAGCATCACTTATTCATGATTATAAGTTTAAAGGTATTATTGATACGAAATTGTTTCCAATGATTACTTACATTCAAAAGCTTGGTAATAAAGCGGTGCATTCAGCAACGCCAATTACAAGAGAACAGGCGGTTCTTACTCTACATAACCTATTTGAATTCATTACTTGGATTGATTACTGTTACTCAGATGAGTATGAAGAAATTTTCTTTGATGAAAGCCTACTTGGAGATAATGAAAAAGAAAGAAAAACAAGAGATGAGTTGAAAGATCTGTATGATCGTCTTGGTACTAAAGATCGTAAACTTGAAGAAATTATTAAAGAGAACGAAGAACTAAGACGAGTTAATGCGATGAAACGTGTTGACAATAAGAAGAATCGTGAGTTCAAAGTCGATGAAATTTCTGAATTTAAGACTCGAAAGATGTACATTGATCTTGAGATAGAGCTGAATGGATGGGTAATCGGTAAGGACTGTCTTGAAGAAGTTGAAGTGGAAGGTATGCCGAATCAAGCAGGAATAGGGTTTGTAGATTATGTCTTGTTTGGTGACAATGGTAAGCCGCTGGCTGTGATTGAAGCGAAGAAAACCAGTGTTAATCCTCGTGTAGGACAGATACAAGCACAGCGTTATGCAGATTGTTTGGAAAAGCAGTATAAAGTCAGACCAGTTATTTTCTATACTAATGGATTTGAATATTATTTGTGGGATGATGCCAACTATCCTGAGCGTTTAGTGTCAGGCATATATACCAAAGAAGAACTGGAATGGCTTCACTTTAAACGAGATAACAAAGCGTCATTGAAAGAGCCTGCAATCAACGATGATATAACCAATCGTCACTATCAGAAGATGGCTATTACAGCGGTATGTGATACTTTAGAAAAAGGGAATCGTAAAGCGTTACTTGTTATGGCAACAGGTTCAGGAAAAACAAGAACAGCTATATCAATTGTTGATGTGCTTATAAAAAGAAGTTGGGTTAAAAACATACTGTTCCTTGCGGATCGAACTGCTCTTGTAAAACAGGCGAAGAAGAATTTTAAAATGCATTTACCTGAACTGTCATTATGCAATCTATTAGACAGTAAAGATAATCCTGAGAGTAGAATGGTATTTTCTACGTATCCGACAATGATGAATGCTATTGACGATATTAAGAATAAACATAATGAAAAGTTATTCACCAGTGGTCATTTTGATTTGATTATTATAGATGAGAGTCACAGAAGTATCTATAAGAAATATCAGGATATTTTCAATTATTTTGATGCCATTCTTTTAGGACTTACAGCAACACCAAAGAATGATCTAGATAAAAACACTTACTCAATATTTGAGCTGGAAAACAATGTGCCAACCTATGCTTATGAGCTAGGTGAAGCAATTGAAGATGGTTATCTAGTGCCTTATCACACTATAGAAACCAAAATGAAGTTTCTGGAGGAAGGAATTCATTATGATGATCTGACAGATGAGGAGAAAGAGCAGTTCGAAGAAACCTTTGACGATGATGTCAAAGATATCAGTGGCGAAGCTTTAAACTCATTTCTGTTCAATGATAATACCATAGATACAGTACTTCAGGAGCTAATGGAGAAAGGGCTAAAAGTTGAAGGTGGCGATAAACTGGGAAAGACCATCATATTTGCAAAAAATAAAAAACATGCAGATTTTATCGTGAAACGTTTTAATAGTCTCTATCCAGAGTACCGTGGTAACTTTGCTAAACCTGTTTATACTGGTATCAATTATGTGGAAAGTACAATGGATGATTTTGAAGTGAAGACGAGATTACCACAGATAGCAGTGTCTGTTGATATGCTTGATACGGGGATTGATATTCCAGAGATACTGAATCTTGTCTTCTTCAAGAAAGTACGTTCTAAAACTAAGTTCTGGCAAATGATTGGACGTGGTACACGTCTATGTGAAGATTTATATGGTGTTGGCATTGATAAAGAAGGCTTTAGAATATTTGATTACTGTGGCAATTTTGAGTTTTTTAGAACTAATAAAAACGGGAAAGAAGCTAAGATGATGAAATCTTTGACGGAGAATCTTTTCAATATCCGTGTGGGTATAATAAAAGAATTGCAGATTTTAGATTATCAAACAGATGAATATATTGAACATAGAAATTCTTTGATAGAAGGGATATTGAAAGAGATTAAAGGGATTGATGAAAGTAAATTCAATGCCAGAATGAAACTTCAATATATCCATAAATTCAATCAAGAAAGTGCTTTTAAAAGCCTTTTAGATGCAGATATCAGAGAACTTGAAGAATATATAGCACCACTTATTCCAGCGATAGATGATGATGAATTGGCTAAGCGTTTTGATTACTTAATGTACACAATTGAATATGCAGATTTAAAGCGAGTACCAGCATCCAAACCCAAGAATCGTGTAGTAAGTACAACTGAAAAACTTATGTTGAAAGGTACCATTGAAAAGGTGAAACAGCAGGAAGATTTAATCTATAGGGTTCAGACTAATGAATACTGGGAAGAAGCAGATATTTTTGATCATGAAGAAGTCCGTGAAGCATTGAGAGATTTAATTAAATTTCTTGATAGTAAATCTGATGATATTTATTATACAAACTTCACTGATGAAATTATGGAGACAAGAGAGAATCTAGGGGAATATTCTGTTAATGATATGCAATCTTATCGTAAAAAGGTCAATAAGTACCTGATGGAGCATCGAAACGATTTGGTGATCTATAAACTACGAAGTAATAAACCATTAACAGAAGAAGACATTAAGTATCTTGAGAAAATATTATGGCAAGACCTAGGCACAAGAGAAGACTACGTAAAAGAATTCGGTGATGAACCACTGTTAAAATTGGTAAGTAAAATCGTTGGATTAGATCCACTGACTGCCAATGAAGTGTTCTCAGAATTTTTGTCTGATGAAAGTCTTAATTTGAATCAAATGGAATTTGTGAAGTTGGTCGCTAATTATATCGTTAAAAACGGCAGCTTAGATAAAAGAGTGCTCAATGAGCATCCATTCAATAAACGAGGTAATATCATGCATTTATTTGATGGCAAGCTTAATATTGCAAAGCAGATTATTGGCGTTATCGATAAAATTAATGAACGATTAAGTGTTTAAAGGAGGTGAAGTGTGTGGCAATACCCAAATATCATGAATTTATGAAACCTGTGTTGGAATTATTGAAAGATAATCAAGTCCACAAGCGTGTGGATATGTATAAGGTTTTGGCAATGCAGTTTCAGCTAACTGAAGCTGAACTTGAGGAACGGTTGCCAAGTGGGAAACAGTTGGTTTATAAAAATCGAATAGGATGGGCACTGACTTATTTGAAAAAAGCTAAAGTCATTGAGTCAACAGCAAGAGCAAGTTTTAGAATTACTGAACTTGGACATAGGGTACTGACTGAAAATCCTGAGGTCGTGGATCAAAATTATCTAAAAAAGTTTGAGGGATTTCGAGATTTTGTAAATAGCACCTCTGATGACACACCGCTTGATGATGATGTTTCAGATATAGGAAGTGACGAGTCACCACAAGACTTACTAGACAGAGCCTATAAGACCATTTCTAATACTTTAGTGGATGATTTGCTGACAGAAGTTATGAATCAATCACCTTACTTCTTTGAAAAATTAGTTGTAGATTTGTTGGTCTCAATGGGCTATGGTGGCAGCAAAGTAGAAAACAGTCAAGTTCTTGGGAAATCTGGTGATGAAGGTATTGATGGTGTCATTAAAGAAGATAAACTAGGCTTTGATAAAATTTATATTCAAGCGAAACGTTGGGATACAGAAAAAACAGTTGGTAGACCTGAACTGCAAAAATTTGTTGGTGCATTGACTGGACAAGGTGCATCTAAAGGTGCATTTATAACAACAGCAAGTTTTACTAAAGAAGCTAAAGCATATGTAAGCAAGCAACATGCTTGTAAAATTGTATTAATTGATGGCAAATTCTTAGCATCACTTATGGTTGAACATAATTTAGGTGTATCCATTGAAAATACATATTATATCAAACGTATTGATACAGACTATTTTAACGGAGAGTAAATATTATGTATTAATGGAGTTATTATAAATTTTGTCCTAACTTGACACCATCATACTACAACAAAATTTATCCTAATTGAACAAAAATGAAATTGCTGGTAGATTAGGACAATATGACAATGAAATTAATATATTCTGCAGAAAAAAATTCCACTTTAAGAAATTTAAAGCGGAATTTTGCATTTAAAAAAGTTTGTAATAGAATTATGTGGTTGAATCATTACTTATGCAGTATAATAAAATAAAATACAAGCCACATACCTAAAATTGTAATAAATAATAATAGGAATTCCAGTAATAGATTATCTTATTCAAAATATATAAAACAGATTAAATAAAAGGAGTAAGTTTATGGATAATAAAACAGATATCTTAATTTATCAGATGGAAGATGGCAAAACAAAAATTGATGTTAGGTTGGAAAATGAAACAGTATGGATGAATCAGAAAGCCATTGCAGAGCTTTATCAAACTACATCGCAGAATATCACACTACATATAAAGAATATTTATGATGAAGATGAACTAGAAAAAATGACAACTTGTAAGAATTACTTACAAGTTCAAAATGAAGGTCCTAGACAGGTTAAGAGGAATACTAAACACTATAATCTTGAAATGATTATCGCTATAGGTTACCGAGTTCGCTCAAATAGAGGTACTCAGTTTAGAAGATGGGCAACAGAAAGATTAAATGAGTATTTGGTTAAAGGTTTTACAATGGATGATGAACGACTTAAAGGTATGAAAAATATTGGTGATGACTATTTTGATGAGTTACTTGAGCGTATTAGAGATATTAGAGCTTCCGAAAAAAGATTTTATAAGAAAATAACAGATATCTATTCGTTGGCTATAGACTATAATCCAAAATCAGAGGAAGCAAAGACTTTCTTTGCAACGGTTCAAAATAAATTACATTTTGCCATTCACGGGCACACTGCAGCTGAGTTGATTGAAACAAGAGCAGATGCAACAAAAGATAATATGGGACTAACTACTTGGAAGGGGGAAAAGGTTAGAAAGACTGATGTTACTGTTGCTAAGAATTATCTAACGGAAAAAGAACTAAAGTCATTGAATAGAATTGTTACAATGTATTTGGATTATGCGGAAGATCAAGCAGAAAGAAGAAATCCAATGCATATGAAGAATTGGGAAGAAAAATTGAACGGTTTTTTAATATTCAATGAACATGAGATTTTAACAAATGCAGGAAGTATATCTCATGAGGTAGCAAAAAAATTGGCTCAAAAAGAATATGAAAAGTATAATAAACATCGTATAGAGATACATGAAAAAGATGATTTTGATGTGTTTCTAGAAGAAAATGAGTGGACAGATAATAAAAGATAAAGATTATAATTTGGTTGGCATTAAATATGTCTATAAATATAATAAAATTTTATCCCTAACTTTACACCATCATATGTCGTCGAAACCCTTGTTTTTAATATTATTTAAGCAGTTTTGTGATTTTTATTCTTTAGTAAAAATAGTGAAAATTACGTAAAAAAGACCTGAAAAGGATATAGCACTAGAAAATCCTGAATTCAGGATTTTCTAGTGCTTATTAATAATAATCGTAATCAATATAAGAACGATATTCAGCTTCTATCTCCATCATTATTTCTAGATGATAATCAAGTTGCCCTTCTAGACAAGAAAAGAAATAGTTAACATCATTAAAACATTGAGTTGCAATACAATAAAAATATTAATCTCTTAGCAGAAATCCCATCAAGGTTTCATTATATTCCTTTACCTCTTCAACTATACTATGACCCCCTTCATATATAATAAGCTTACTTCTTTCTATCCTTTCGGCTATTTCCTCAGAAGAATTTTTACCAACGATCTTATCATTATCTGCACCAATAACTAAGGTATCACATTTTATACTATCTAGCTGTTCATATATATTCTGAGAAAGACAAGCACTGGCTTGTTTTATAAAAAAATCCATAGATGTAGGCTTCCCCATCCTCGTTAATATTGGATACATCCTTCTCTTTTTTCTAAGAGCTTTCTCAGAATAAACATTTTCATTTAGATCTATAATAAGTTCTTTATATTGATTTAACCTAGCCATTTTTACCCACCTAGTAATTGACGAAAGAAGTGTATCATTGGGTTTTGAAATTGTTACTGATATTATTAGTTTTTTCACCTTATCAGGATGGTTAATTGCCAATTGCTGAGCTACCATTCCCCCCATAGATATACCATAAATTATTACATTTTTAATATTTAATTTTTCCATAACATAATTCTGATTTTCCGCCATATCTCTTGTTGTATAGCCTTCGGGTAGATTATCTATTCTACTAAAAATATATACTTTGAATTTTTTTGCTAAATCCTTAAATTTAAAAGCTAACTGTACAGCTTGACCTTCTACAGAAGTAAATCCTAATCCAGGTATAAGTACCAGTGGCACCTCTCCTTTCCCAAAAACACAATAACTCATATTGTTACTACCTACTGCTATGCTCTTATTCTTCGCATTATAAAACATAAATTACCCTCCTTTTAATATAAATACCTGTTTCAATAATCCATTTAGTAGTATTTATTGTGTCCACAACATTCCACTGAAAATTAGTTGTATTTATGTCTTCAAGCAAGGGTCACTATAAGTGTAATTTTTGACTATTTTTAGAGACCGAACGGTTTCTAAAAGTGTAACATTTCTTTTTTACTATGTCAACTATATAAAATTAAAGACTTGATACAAAAGCATAATTGTGGTAATTACGTTTTGTTTTATGTATAATATATAATGCAAGGTTGATTGACAATAGTTAAAAAGGGTAATGATATAATAGAGAGCGAGTGGTCTCTAGAGGAGGAGAATATTGAAAGATACTTTTTATAGATTATCAGAAGAAAAGAAATTGAATCTTATTAACTCATGTATAAAGGAATTTGCAAAGAATACTTACGATAATACATCATTGAACAGCATTATTGCTGAGGCGAAAATATCTAAAGGAGGGTTATTTAAGTATATCGAAGACAAAAGAGATTTGTATCTATACATATTAAGCCTAATAATGAAGGATATTATAGAATATCAATCAAAGAATGTTGATATGAGTATAAGATGTTTTTTTGATAGACTTAATGCATTATTAGATTGTGGATTTGATTATTATAAAAATCATGAATTAGAATATCGTGTAATGATGAATGCTTTTTATGACTTAGCATCACCTTGTCATGAAGATGTCATATTAATAAGTAAAGACCTTATTAAAAAATATCAACTATATTTATTAGAAGATATTGATTGGTCTCAGTATAAAGAAAATATGGGAAATATACTAAAAATATTAGAGTATATAATTGATGGATATAATCTTGCCTTCATAAGAAAATTAGATTTGAATTATTCTGTTGAAGAACTAGAAGAAGTTATGAAAAGAGATGTGGATTTGATTATAAATACTATTAAAACCGGTGTGAAAGGGTAATGCTATATCGTAACCAGGAGTCCTTAAACCAAGGACTCTTTTTTAAATACCCCAAAACCTTTTCCTCACAACAAATCTCCAATGATTATAGATGGATTTAATTTTCTACTTTTGTATTAACCTTTTTAACAAAATAATTACTCATAGAATATTATAGTAAATAAAATAAACTTGGATTGGTTAGTATGTTAAGTTATTACTATATGGGAATTGCAATTCTTTTGGTTACCATTTCGGTGATTCTAATTGGTTTTGTTTATATTGACAAATTTATAGTTAAAAGATACAATAATAATGATAATCACTATTATTATGGATTCGACTTATTGGGGGCTTTGTCTATATGAATGACATAAAAAAGGAGTTTTTTCTTAGGAAGCTTTCAAAGGAAGAAAAAACAATCCAAGATAAAACAATATATAATATTTTGCCTGAATATGGCAATGGAACAATTATAATGTATAAAATTATAGAAGGTATGTACTTGAATTATAGTGATTTTAAATTTAAAGATATAATTAAAAATGATATAAAAAGCAATTATTGTGATAATATTATATCAATTGAGTATTGTATAGATGGCGAATGGAAATGTAATTTTAAAAATGATAAGGTTGCCTTTGCTCAAAAAGGGAATAGTGCATATGGTGCTGGGAAAAGTTGTTTTTTAGATCTTGATTATAAAGGCAAAACATATAAAAGTATTAATATATTTTGTTATTTAAATGAAATTACTAATTCGGTTGAAAAGATATTTGGAGTATCAAAAGAAAAAATAAATAAATACTATGATAAACTTTCTAGGAGAAAAGATTTTTTAATAATAAAATTCGATGACGAGGCTATATGTATTTTAAATGAAATATACAAATACATAAAATGTGATAACGTGGAATTAATTAAACTTCGAGCTATTGAGCTTTTGTTATTGGAAATAAACAACTATGAAGATTATAAAAATAAAAAGGGAAAATACTATACCAAAAGTCTAGTTGAAAAAGTTGAGAGAATTCATAACATTATAGATGAAAACTACAATAAAAATTTTACTATAGAAGATTTAGCTAAAAAGGAAAAAATAAGTGCTACATCCTTAAAAACTTGTTTTAAGGATTTGTGTGGAGATACAATATATTCTTATAAAAAAAAATGTAGAATGCAAAAAGCAAGAGAATTACTCCTTGAAACAGATTATCGAGTTTATGAAATTGCTTTGATTGTAGGATATCGTGAGGTAGCCATGTTCATAAAAGCATTTAAAAAAACTTATAATATGACACCAACTGAATATAGAAAAATTAAAGTGAAATATTCAAGTAGTTATCTCGTTAATTTATAAATTGATATGAAAAACAATTATTAAAGTCAAATTTACCATAATGTATATTATGGTTTTTTTTATGCAATTTAAAATATATAGGCAACAAATTATTACTTTTTCAAAAAGACTAAATGAACAACATTTAGTCTTTTTGAAGATTTACATTAAAACGAAAAAATGGTTAAATAATAAAGTGGTTAGTTAAAATGATAACGAATATCAATATCAAAAATACTTTACTCAGAGGGATACTATGGTTAAATATATATTAAAAAAGATTATCAGCAAAATATTCGTACTATTCATAGTAACAATAATGGCATTTGTTTTAGCAAATATATCACGAATTGACCCTGCTGAAAGTTATGTAAGAAGAACTTGTATGATGGCAACAAATCAGCAAGTTGAAGACATGAGAGAAGAAATAGGGTTAAACGATCCTATAATAATACAGTATAGAAACTGGTTAAGTAATATAATGCATAGTGACTTTGGGACATCTCTTATTACAGGCAATAAAGTTTTAGATGATATAAAGGATATTATAGGACCAACTTTTTTACTTGTAATAACATCTACATTGTTTGCTTTAATAGTAGGTATACTTATAGGAGTTTTATGTGCCATATATAAAGATGGAGTATTTGATAAGATAATACGATTCATAACATTATCAGGAATATCCGTGCCTAATTTCTGGGTAGGTTTTCTGTTACTATGTTTCTTTGCCATAAAATTAAATATAATACCCGTTGTAAGCAAGGTGAATTTTAGATGTCTAATATTACCTTCTATAACGATGTCTATTATTCCTACAGCTCAGTACATAAGGTTAGTAAGGAATAGTATCTTAGATAATATGAATAAAGACTATGTCCTTTATTCGAGAGCAAGAGGTTTGCCCAAAAGAATAGTTATATATAAACATGTTCTTAAAAATGCAATTCAGCCTTTGATTCCCATATTCTTTCAAAATTTCGCTTATTTAATAATAGGTTCTGCTATAGTTGAAACTGTTTTCACATGGCCTGGTATGGGGTTATATATGATAAATGCAGTGATAGGTCGTGATTTTAAAGTAGTTGTCTTTTACGTTTTGCTATCAGCAGTAATATTTAGTATTTGTAGTATTATTTCAGATATAGTTAATGTTAAGTTTAATAAGCAACTGATGAAAGATAAAGGTTAAGTAAATTGAAAGGAAAGAATGCAGAATGTTTTTAAAGAAGTCTGTTAACAAAAAAATAATCATTGGAAGTATTATGATTGGAATAATTCTTGTTATTATAATTTTCTCAGAGATATTAGTACCTAATGATCCAAACTTAAATAACATAAGCTATCGATTTGAAAATCCCAGTAAAGAATATCCTCTAGGCACAGACCAACTTGGAAGATGTATACTCTCAAGACTTATCTATGGTGGATACAATACATTTTCAGTTGTAATAGTAGTTACTTTAATCTCAGCTTTTATTGGGATAACGATGGGTGTTATATCAGGGTATTATGGTGGATTAACAGATAAAATCCTTACAGGATTATTTGATATATTTATGTCATTTCCTCCATTTATATATGTAATGGCATTAATTGGAATAATGGGAGGAAGCAAAATAACTTTAATTGCTTCGCTTATTTTAGGCTCATGGGCTATATCTACAAAAACTATAAGAACCCAGGTTCAAATTGAAAATAGAAAATTGCATATTAAATCAGCTAAAATAGCCGGTTCATCTAACATTAAAATAATAACAAAACATATTCTTCCTAGCATTATACCAAATATTATAGTGTTTTTCAGTCTTCAAATAGGTGGATTAATACTAATGATATCTGGATTTTCATTTTTGGGAATAGGATTAGGCAATGATGTTCCAGAATGGGGGAATATGATAGGAGAAGCTAAGGGATATATTTTTTCTGATATGCAAATGATGATTTATCCAGGTATTTGCATATTTTTTACAGTCTTTGCATTTAACCTATTAGCTGAAGGAATAAGAGAAAGATATGAAATATAAGGAGAAAGTTATGAAAATATTAGAAGTAAAAAATTTAGATGTCACCCTTAAAAATGGTAACAAATTAATAGATAACATATCCTTTTCATTAAAAGAAAACACCATATTAGGAATAGTTGGAGAAAGCGGCAGTGGTAAATCTATAACAACAAAAGCTATACTAAAACTTTTAAATGGGAACAAATTTAATCTTTCGGGCAAAATTCTTTTAGACGGTGAAGATATTATAACCTATAGTGAAAAGCAAATGCAAAAAGTAAGAGGTGAAAAAATAAGTGTAATATTACAAAATCCAATGACTTCGTTAAATCCTCTTACCAAAATAGGAAATCAGATGATAGAAACACTGAAATTTCACTATAAAATAAATAAAAAAACAGCATATAACATGGCATTTGATGCCCTTTTATTAATGAACTTTGAAAACGTAGAAAGAGTAATGAAAAGTTATCCTTATGAATTAAGTGGTGGTATGTTACAAAGAGTTGTAATAGCAATAACTTTATCATTAAAACCTAAAATATTAATAGCCGATGAGCCAACAACAGCTCTTGATGTAGACACGAGAGATATTATAATACAAGAAATATTAAAACTAAAAAATAAATTTGGTATTTCAATTATGTATATTACTCACGAAAATGAGATTATAAAAAACATTTCAGATGAAATAGTAGTACTAAAAAATGGAAAAATCATAGAACAAGGTACAAAGGAAAAATTAATTAAAAACCCTAATGAGCAATATACCAAAGCATTGTTAGAAGAAAAAATGGATTTTAAGGAAAAGGTAAAAGCATGTTAGAAATATCAAATATATATAAAAGCTATGATGATGAAGTATTAAAAGGAGTATCATTAAATCTTGAAAAAGGACATTGCTATAGCCTTGTAGGTAAAAGTGGCTGTGGGAAAAGTACATTATCTCGAATTATATGTGGAATGGAGAAACCTGATAAAGGAAGCGTTATTTACAATGGTCAAGATATACACTTTATGAAAAAAAGAGAATTTAAAAAAATACAAAAAGATTTACAAATTGTATTCCAAGATGCTTATAGCTCTTTAAATCCAAGATGGAGTATATATAAATCCATAAAAGAGCCAATAGATAATTATGAACAATTAGATAATGAAGAATGCAAGAAAAAAATCAACAAATTAATTAAAATAGTAGGACTTGATACAAGCGTACTAAAAAGATGCCCAGATGAATTAAGTGGAGGACAACAAAAAAGAGTTTGTATTGCAAGAGCTATAGCTTGCAATTCTGAATTTATTATTTTTGATGAATCGGTTAGTGGTCTTGATATGGAAACAAAGCGAGAAATTTTAATGCTTCTTACAGATTTACAAAAGAAAATAGGGTGTACATATTTAATGATAACCCATGATATGGAAGTTGCAAATGCTACATCAGATATTATTTATAAGATGGTAAACGGAAGGATTTTGGGTTTGTAATTAAAAAAACAACTAACCTTATTTGGGTTAAAATACATTAAATTTAAAGGAGAAAAGATATGAGGAAAACAATAACAATAGCATTATCATTAATGCTAGTATTTACACTAATGTTAAGTGGTTGTTCAAGTGATATATCGCAGGAAGAAAGTAAAGGTAATACAGTTACAACTAATGGGATAGAAAATATAAGTAGCAATGAAAATAAGGAGTATGAAGAGCTTGTTATAGGGTATGGGGTAGATATTGAGGGATTAAATCCTATTAATACTATTGGTAATCAAGAAGCAGCATTATCATTAGCTTATGATACTCTTGTAAAATGTGATAATGGTAAAATAAAACCTAATCTAGCTGAAAGCTGGGAAATAAGTCCAGACGGTAAGGAATATACATTTAAACTAAAAAAAGGAGTGCAATTCACAGATGGTACACCTTTTAATGCAGAAGTAGTGAAAAAGAATATAGAGCTTATTATACCAAATCCTAGATATGTTTACTTAGGAATTGTACGTAACTTTAAAAGTGTAGAGGTTATAGATGAATATACTGTCAAACTATCATTGACAACTCCTTTTTATGCAACATTATATGATTTTAGTTCTTATTTACCATTGTCAATGGTGTCACCCGATACCATAGAGAGTATTGAACCAACAATAATTGAAGGAAGCATAGGAACCGGTCCATATATTTATAGTGAATATGAGGCTAATAAGTATTATACATTTGTTAGAAATGATAATTATTGGGGAGAAAAACCTAGTTATAAGAAAATTGTTTTAAAGATAATTCCAGATATTGATGCAAGAATATTAGCATTAAAATCTGGTGAGATCGATATGATTTTAGGGACAGATTTTCTATCTTATGACGCAGTAAATGAAATCAAAAATGATGATAGGTTTACTGCTCAAATATCTGAAACAGTATCTAGGACAAGAAATATGTTTGTAAATACTACTTCCGAGAAATTAGGAGATGTAAAAATAAGAAAGGCGATTGCACATGCTATTAATAAAGAAGAAATAGTTGATTCTCTTTTATATGGATTGGAGGATAAGTCTGATACTTTGTTTGATGAGGAACTTCCTTATTGTAAAGTTGATATAGAACCTTATAAATATGATGTAGAAAAGGCGAATAAGTTATTAGATGAAGCAGGATGGTTAAAGATTGAAGGTAGTAAATTTAGACAAAAAGATGGAGATGAGTTGAATCTTAGTCTAACTTATGCATCAGGTTTTGCTTTTAATAAAGAAATTACCTATGCAGTACAGGGATATTTAAAAGAAGTTGGGATTAATTGTGAAGTAGCTGGAAGCGAACTGATGACTTGGTATGCTAATTGTATGGAGGGCAAGTTTGATATTACGGTATTTGTTATTTTTGAACCTTATTTATGCATGACTTCTATGATTGGTCCTTATCCGGAAAGTATGGTGATACAAGGGCTTTCAATGAAATCCGAGATAATTGGAAACATTGAAAAAATAATATCTTCAAATGATGAAAAGCAAATTGATGATTCTTATGAGTATGTACTGAGCACATTACATAATGAAGTTGCAATGATTCCAATTTCATTTAGAAAAGAAATTGTTATATATAACAATGATAAGATAGAAGAATATTTCTTTGCTGAAAAACCTCAAATGTTCATGCTAAATAATGTAAAATAATCAAGTTGTTTATAAATAAAGTTAAGGGCTGTCAAAGTTCATCAAGACAGTCCTTAATATTATAATACTTAAAGGTCAGGTGAAAAAATGAGAGAAATAAAAAAAGTTTTTGCTTATGCAAAAGACTATAAAAACAAAGTATATGCATCTATTATACTTGCTATTTTAGGTGTTTTCTTTGGAATGATACCTTATTACTTAGTATACAACATTATTATGAGGTTTATAGGAGATGTTTCGACAACTGTAAGTTATATTTTAATAATATCGGTACTTATTTTAATTTGTTTAGTTGCTAAATCATTTATGTACTTCAAGGCTTTGACAGCTTCCCATGAAGCAACTTACGATACTCTTATGGGAATGAGAGTAAAAATGGCAGATAAAATGATAAAAATGCAGATGGGAGAAATAAATAAGAAAAGTGCAGGGGAGTTTAAAAATATTTTTGTAGATATTATAGAAGATATGGAGGTAGCTTTAGCACATATGATACCTGAAGGAATATCTAATATTGTAGTACCTGTAGCTGTAGTAGGGTATTTATTTGTACTTGATTTTCGAATGGCATTGTTATCGTTAGCAAATATTCCGATTGCAATGATTATGTATTCTTTAATGATGAGGGGTTTTGAAAAAAAAATGGCTTTGCAAATCAAATCATCTAGAGAGATGAATGCTAATGTAATTGAGTATATTAATGGAATGGAAGTAATAAAAATATTTAATCAAACAACCTCTTCTTTCAAAAAGTACACTAATTCAGTTAAAGGTTATAAAAAATTTGTTCTTGGATGGTATAAAGAATCTTGGAAGTATATGTCTGCTGTCTCTGTTATTGTACCTTGTACCGTTTTATTTGTACTGCCTTTTGGAGCATTATTTTATATTCAGGGTACTCTTACTCTAAGCACATATATTTTATGTATGCTACTATCCATGGGACTGGGTACTCCTCTTAATAAATTAACAGAATTTGTTAGAGTATTTAAAGTCATAATGGAAAAAAGCAAAGTAATAGATAAAGTATTCAATAATGAAGAATTGGTAGAAAGTAATAATAGTTCAATACCTAAAAGTCGCAATATTACATTTAATAATGTAACTTTTGCTTATGATGAAAAAGATGTGTTAAAGGATGTAAACTTTCAAGCAGAAGAAAACACTGTTACGGCTCTTGTTGGAACATCTGGTTCCGGGAAATCAACTATAGCAAAGCTAATAGTAAGATTTTGGGATGTAAAAAGTGGTGAGATTAAAATTGGAGATGTAAATATAAAGGAAATTTCTTTTGAGAATTTGATGAATCTAATTAGTTATGTTTCGCAAGATATTTATCTTTTTAATACTTCAATTATGGAAAATATTCGAACGGGAAGACCTGATGCGTCAGATGAAGAGGTAATAAATGTATCAAAACTTGCTCAGTGTCACGATTTTATTATGAAGCTTGAAAATGGATACGATACTTCTGTAGGAGATACAGGTAATAAGCTATCAGGAGGACAAAAGCAAAGAATATCCATTGCCAGAGCTTTGATTAAAGATGCTCCGATTATAATCCTTGATGAGGCAACTGCTTTTACTGACCCCGAAAATGAAGAAAAGATACAAGATGCATTAAATGGTCTGATTGACGGAAAAACTTTAATTGTAATAGCCCATAGATTATCCACAATTGTAGATTCAAATAATATCATTTTGATGGACAATGGTGAGATATCAGCTCAAGGTACTCATGATGAATTACTACTAAAATCAGATATTTATCATTCAATGTGGGATGCTAATACCCAAGCTATGGAATGGGATATTAGTGTAAAAGAGGGGGTATATAATGCTTAATATTATTAGAAGGTTGTTAAAACTTGCTGATGAATTTGCAGGTAAAATAAAGATTGCTTTTGTTTTTAGTTTTTTCGAAGGCATATTTGTGAATATGCCGATTTTTGGAATGTTTTATATTTTAAGTAAAATTGTTGACGAAACCATAAATATAAATGATGTATGGATAAGTGGAGGCATTGTCTTAATTGGTATAATACTTCAATATGTATTTAGACGCCTTGTTTTAGTCTTTCAAAGTGCTACGGGTTATCATATATTTGAAAGAGAAAGAATAAAAATTGGTGATAGATTCAAAAGATTCCCAATGGGTTTTTTTAGTGAAGATAATATGGGTAGTGTTTCTGCGGTAATTACAACTGATCTTATCTTTATTGAGATGGAGGCCATGAATGTAATTGATAAAGTTGTAAATGGGTATATATCTATGGCTATTGGATGTGCTTTTCTTATAATATTAGATTATCGTATAGCTTTGATAAATATTGTAATCACTATTTTAGCAATGATTACACTAAATAAAATTCAAACTATTAGTAAAGAACAATCATATACAAGACAGAAAACGATATCAGAGCTTGTTTCTGCTGTTCTTGAGTATGTTCAGGGAATATCTGTTATAAAGGCATTTAATATGAGTGGAGATAAATCAAAAGCTACAAAAAAGGCTTTCAAAAAACAAAGAGATAATTCAATAAAATATGAAATGAAATTCATTCCACCGAATTTTATTTATGATACTTGGTTTGCTTTAGGAATAGCGCTTACCATATTCTTTGCTACCAGCTTTTGCCTTAATGGAACTTTAAATATGCAGGGAATGCTTATGATGGTTATATTTATTTTTCAGCTTTATTTACCAATTAAAGCTTTGGGTACATTGAGTGCACCCATTAGAATTATGGAAGCTGCTCTTGATAGATATGAAGCTATAAAAAATATAGAAATCATAGATGAAGATGGTAAAAATATTAAACTTAATAAATTTGATATAGAGTTTAAAAATGTGACCTTTGCTTATGAAAATAAAGAAATACTAAAGGATATTAGTTTCAAGATACCAGAAAATAGTATGACGGCCTTAGTTGGAGCATCAGGTTGTGGTAAAACTACAATAGCTAATCTTATTGCAAGATTTTGGGATGTACAAAAAGGAGAGGTATTAGTAGGGGGCGTTGATGTTAAGGAAATGACCTGTGACAGTCTTCTTGAAAATATTAGTATGGTGTTCCAAAATGTGTATTTGTTTAATGATACAATTTTAAACAATATAAAATTTGGCAAACAAGAAGCTACTATGGAAGAAGTGATAGAAGTGTGTAAAAGAGCAAGATGCCATGACTTTATCATGGAGCTTGAAAATGGATACGATACATTAGTCGGTGAAGGTGGATCTACATTATCAGGAGGTGAAAAACAGCGTATTTCTATTGCAAGAGCAATACTTAAAGATGCACCTATAATACTTCTAGATGAAGCGACAGCAAGCGTTGATCCTGATAACGAAAAACATATACAAATGGCAATAAATGAACTTGTAAAAGATAAAACTCTTGTTGTAATTGCTCATAGATTATCTACTATAAAAAATGCTGATCAAATACTTGTAATTGATGAAGGTAAACTTATTCAAAACGGGACTCATGATGAGCTTATAGAAGCAGAAGGACAATACAGTAATTTCTGGCAAAGACGAATGAATGCAAGAAGTTGGAAGATCAAAAAGGCGTTAAGGTAATGGAAGCAAGGCATCTCTGAACACTTAGATATTACGATATCACAGACAGAGAACTTACATAATAAAATCAAAGGGTATAAAAATGATATGTTAATCGTTCAGAAGGTTTATTAGGCAATTTTTATTCACAATAGTAATATCCCTATTTTTAATATGTATAAAATTTTGATTACAAAGTAATTTTAATTCTCTAAATAAAGATGGTCGGGATACATTTAGGTGTTCTGACCATATTTTTTTTGAATAAGGCAATTGAATAACGTTATCATATTTATATTCGTCCATAAGATATAGTAGTGAAAAGGCAATTTTTTGTTGAATAGATGAATAAGATAATAATTCTGTTTTTAAATTTAATAAATGTATTTGGTTGGCAAATAATTCTAAAATATTTTTTAATAAAATAGGATCATTATTTATTAAATGAAAGATGTCTTGTCTAGAAACAAGCAAAATTTTGCTTCTGGTTTTTGCTAAAATATCACAAGAGTATGTATTTAGTTTTGAAAAAACAGAGCATTCTCCAATAGATTCTCCTTTTTCTTTGTATAGGACAATGATTTTTTTCCCAGAAGCTAAATTTTTTTCTATTTCAACTGAACCTTCTAAAATAATACCAACATACTCGGATTTTTGGTTAATTCTAAAAATTGATTCCTTTTTTTCATAATATTTTATAATATATTCAATTGAAGATAAGGAATTATTAATTTCATCTCGAGGTATGTTTTTAAAAAGAACGGAATTATAAAGTGCATCAACTATATTTTTCATATTAACTTACATTCCTTTCGCTTTTATAAGGCGCAAACCATATTATTCTCCAAAAACGTATCTGTAGATACTTCAAAAATAAATGTATATGTAGTATTATACTATATTATTGGGTAAATGAAAATGATTATCAATATTATAGAAGTTAAAAGAATAGAAAGGATGTGATTGTATTGAGCGCATATATTAGAAAGAGATTGATAGGACTCATTTTTGTGCTTATAGGAATTACATTTTTTTCATTTGTGCTTGCTAATATTTCACCTATAGATCCAGCGGAAGCGTATATGAGAAGAAGTACACAAAATGTAACTCAGGAACAAATTCAAAGATGCAGAGAAGAAATGGGGTATGACCTACCAATCCACAAGCAATATTTTAGGTGGGTTTCAAATGTAATAAGAGGAGATTTTGGCGAATCATTAGCCACTGGAAATCCTGTAGCTATGGAAATTTCAAAAAGATTTCCAAAGACATTGATGCTTGTAGTTGTAGCACTAATTATGATTATTATCATTTCAATTCCTATAGGAATAATAAGTGCAAACTACAAAGACAGTTTTTTTGATCACTTAATAAGGGTGATGACTATTTTTGGAATTTCCATACCAGGGTTTTGGCTTGGTTTTATGCTATTATATTTGTTTGCAGTAAAGTTGAAATTGGTTTCTGTAGTTGGGAATGGAGAAATGAAAAATATTATTTTACCTGCAATTACATTAGCAATTGGTATAATAGCATCAAATATAAGGTTTTTGCGTGCTAATATGCTTGAGAACATGAATATGGATTATGTAGTATATGCAAAAGCTAGGGGCATTTCTAATAGAAGAATCATATGGAAACATGTTTTCAAAAATGCATTGCCACCATTGATTACTTTATTTGGGCAGACAATTGGTTTCATGATAGCAGGTACGGTTATTGTAGAAAGTGTTTTCTCGTGGCCAGGATTAGGAATCTTTGCTATTAATGCAATTGCTGCAAGAGATTTGCCGTTTATTAGTATATATGTATTACTCATGGCCGTTATTTTTGTTGTGTGTAATTTATTTGCTGATATAATTAATATTTTTCTGAATCCTCAAATGCTGAAAAAGGGTGGGGGATTGTAATGATAAGAAAAATAATTAAGAATAAGCAAGCCTTTATTGGATTAGTGATGATTTCATTTATAGTAACTATAGCGGTATTTGCGCCTGCAATTGCTACAAATGATCCAATGAAAGTAGATGTAGTTAATAAATTCCAAAATATTTCAAGTGAATATCCTCTAGGAACGGATCAGTTAGGAAGGTGTGTATATTCAAGACTTGTATACGGTGCAAGATATTCTCTTGGAATTGCAATACCGATTTTATTGATAATTTCAATTTTAAGTATAATTATAGGAACGAGTATAGCTTATATTGGAGGAATTGTTGATAGAATATTTATAGGGATATGTGATATATTAATGGCTTTTCCACCACTAGTTGTTTTATTGGCATTAGTTGGTGCATTAGGACAGGGAATATTAAATTTGGTAATTGCAATGATTTTATCTATGTGGGCATGGTATGCCAAAATAGTACGCAGTTATGTTTTGGTTGAGAAAAATAAAGATTATATAGCTTCGGCAAGAATTGCGGGAAGCACAGATATAAAGGTTATATTCAAACACATTATTCCGAACGTACTACCATCCTTAATAGTTTTTTTTAGTATGGGAATAGGAAGTATGATATTGATGATTTCAGGATTCTCTTTTTTAGGAATGGGCGTTGAAGCTGGGAGACCGGAATGGGGTGCAATGTTAAGTGGTGCAAAACAATATATTTATTCAAGACCTTATATGATATTTTACCCTGGGTTTTGTATTCTTTTTACCGTCGCTGGATTTAATTTATTTGGTGAGGCATTAAGAGATATTACGTCATCAAAACAAGAGGTGTATAAAAATGAATAATAATCTTTTGACAGTGAAAGATTTGAAAATAAAATTAGCAAGTGGGAAATCTTTAGTTAAAGGTGTTTCTTTCGAGATTCAAAAAGGACGTGTGCTTGGAATTGTAGGAGAAAGCGGCAGTGGAAAAACTCTTACATGCAAAGCTATTATGCAATTGCTATCTGAAAAATTATTTACTGTAACAGGATCAGTAGAGTTAACAAACAGAAATATATTAAAAATGACTGAAAGAGAAGTTAACGCAATTAGAGGAAGAGATATTTCCATGATTATGCAAAATCCTATGACTGCATTTAATCCTGTGATTAAGATAGGAAATCAGATAATTGAAACTTTGAGATCGCATTTAACAATCACTAAGAAAGAAGCATATGAGATGGGAATCAAAGAACTAAAAAAGATGAATCTAAAAAGAGTTGAGGAAATCATGAATAGCTATCCATATACTTTAAGCGGAGGAATGTTACAAAGAATAATGATTGCAATATCTTTGATGCTGAAACCTTCTGTAATTATTGCGGATGAAGCAACGACAGCAATAGATGTAAAAACACAATCTATTATATTATCAGAATTTGAGAAAATGAGGGATAATAATATTGGATTGATTATAGTATCTCATGATTTTGGAGTAATAGCGCAGATTGCAGATGAAGTCGTCGTGATGAAAGATGGAGAGATCATTGAAAGCGGAATAGTGTGTGATATATTCGATAATCCAAGAAGAGAGTATACTAAGGAACTGTTATCAGCAAGATTTTTAAGAGAAGAGGTGGAATTGTGCTAAGAATAACGGAGTTGTACAGAGATTATTACGCAAAAGACAAAAGTGGAAAGAAGATGAAAGTAGAAGCTGTAAAAGATGTATCTATAACCTTTAAAGAGAATAGTAGTTATTGTTTGGTGGGAGAAAGTGGTTCGGGAAAGAGTACTTTAGCAAAACTTATTATGGGAATAGAAAAGCCAACTTGCGGGGAAATATTCTATAAAAATAAATGTATAACTAATATGAGTAGAAGACAGTTAAGAACAATTAGAAATGAAATACAGATAGTATTCCAAGATAGCTACAGTGCACTTGATCCTAGAATGAATATATACGATAATATTGCAGAACCTATAAGAAATTTTGAAAAACTTAGCGGTAAAGAAGAGAGAGAAAAAATAGAGATACTTATTAATGAAGTTGAACTTAATGTTGATTCTTTAAAGAAGTTACCGAGTCAGCTTAGTGGAGGACAGCAAAAGAGAGTTTGCATAGCAAGGGCAATTGCGGCTAAGCCAAAATTTATAGTATTTGATGAATCTGTAAGTGGGTTAGATGTAACAGTACGGAAAAAAATATTAGATTTAATTAAAAAGTTGAGAAAAGATACAAAAAGTACATACATCTTTATAACACATGATATAGATGTAGCTTTTTATATGTCTGAAAATATTGCAGTAATGAAAGACGGAGAAATTGTTGAATATGCAAAAAAAATAAAATCATTAAGTGATTTTAAACATGATTATTCAAAGATGTTGATTGATTCATTGCCTCCACGTTATCCAAAACAGCGAGATTATCGAGAGGCTATATAGGAACTTGACTTGCTATGCCAATGGGATGATATAATAGAATATGAGTTTTGTTAAGGGATGAAATAAATATGAATGATATAAGAAAAGAATTTACTATAAAAAATCTTGTAGAAGTAAAGGAAGAAAGTAAGAATAAAACTATATATAATATTTTTTCCAAATATGGAAGCGGAAAAATTAAAATGTATGAAATAATAAAGGGTTTATATTTAATATATAGCAATGCAAAATATATTAAAAAGATAGAAAACATGACACATGAAGATTTTTTGAGTCCAGTTATTAACATCAATTATATTTTAGAAGGATCTTTTAGCATATATCCCAAAAATGGTAGAAGAGTTATTGCAAATAGAGGATGCAGCATGTATTACGCAGGAATAGATGAAAGTTTTGACGGGGAGTGCAGTAAAGATAAAGAATGCCAAAGTATAACAATTTTTTGTTATATTGATGAAATACAAGAATCTATGGAAAAAATATTAGGGATTTCAAAAGAGAATTTAAAAGAATATTACAATAAAATTTCCAAAAGAAAAGAGATTTTGGTAATAAAAACTGATGCACTTATCACGAGTCATGTAAACGAAATACATAGACTTATAACAACTGACAACATAGAATTAATTAAATTACGAACGATAGAACTTTTACTAGAAGAAATGAATTATTATGATTCTTTTTTAATAAGAAAGAAAAAATACTATGCCAGAAATTTGATTGAAAAAATTGAAAGGATAAAAATTTTGATAGATGAAGAATATAATCAAGATTTTACAATTAAATATTTATCTGAAAGAGAAAATATAAGTATCACATCTTTAAAAACATGTTTTAAAGAGATATATGGAAGTTCAATTTATGCTTATAAAAAACAATGTAGGATGGAAAAATCGAAGCAGTTGCTTTTAAAAACAGATTTGAGGGTTTATCAAATTGCGCATCAAGTTGGGTATCTAGGTACTGAGAAGTATACACAGGCATTCAAGAAAACATATGGGCTAACTCCTACTGATTATAGAAAAAAATAAAACTCTAATAAGAATATATTATATCTTCTGTGCACATAGTTCAGAAGATATAATATATTTTTTTGCTTTCTTATAGGAAGTAGGAAGTACTTTTAAGCATATGAAATAGAAGGCATAGCCTTTTTTCTTGATTGTCTTTTTGGGCAGAATTTAGGCTTTTTGGCGATGGTTTTTATAAAATCATAATGATAAACTCTTATAAGTTAGGCGACGTTAATAATGAAAGGAGAATATAAAAAATGATAAAAAAATTATCTGTATTATTGTTAGTTGTAGGGATAATGTTACCTTCCATAGTTGGCTGTACAACTACAGATGTTTCAACTGAAACATCAAAAGAAATTGAGGAAATAATCATGTGTGAAAATTCTGACTTCACTACTGGGTTTTCAGCTGCTTCATTTCATGAAAGTAAAGGATTTTTTCATTATCTTACAAATATATACGAAACTTTAGTTAATTATGAAAATGGAGAGATTATTCCTGGACTTGCTGAGACTTGGAAAATTGAGGGTAATGAAATTACATTCAATTTAAGAAAAAATGTGGAATTTTCTGATGGTACAGTTTTTGATGCAGAAGTTGTAAAAAAGAATTTTGAAATGATTCCAATCATATTAGGTTATGGTGCAGCAACTTTTCCTTCATTAAATAAATTAGAGAATATAGAAGTGATTGATGAATATACTGTGAAATTAACAATGGAGCAAATTTATGTGGGAACGTTACAAGAATTCACAACAGTTCATACACATGGAATAATGTCACCAAAGGCATTAACAGATGAGGGTTTGTCTGAAGAAGTGAATTCAAAAACTTTTGGAACAGGACCATATATATTAGATAGCTTTGTTAAAGGACAAAAATATACATTTATTCGCAATGATGATTATTGGGGGGAAGAACCCGCTGTGAAACAATTCACAGTAAAAATAATACCTAGTATGGAAGCAAGAATAATGGCACTTAGAGCTGGAGAAATAGATATTATTGTAGGTGCGGATAAGATTACTTATGATTCTTTTATTACTCTTAAAGAGGATAGTAAATTTAGTGCAAAAGTATCTGATGGAGATGTTTGTGGTAGAACCTTAATACTCAATACTACAAAAAAACCTTTTGATGATAAAAATGTAAGGCTTGCCTTAGCTTATACAATTAATAATCAAATAGTATGTGATAATATATTCTACGGAATTGAAAGCAAAGCAAAAACTCATCTGAGTTCTCAATTACCATATTGTGATGTTGATTTTAAACCATATACGTATAATATTGAAAAAGCAAAACGATTATTGGATGAAGCAGGTTATATTGATTCAGATGGGGATGGGATAAGAGAAAAGAATGGACAGAAGTTAGAAGCTGAATTATTATACAAAGTTGGGTTAAGTATCAATGAAGATTTATCACTAGCTATTGCTGGACAATTAAAAGAAGTTGGTTTTGCTATCAATCCAAATGGTCTAGATGTAATGGCTTGGTATACCAAAGGTTGTGAAGGTGAGGCGTCGATGCTTGTATATGAGACAATGGGAATGCCCTTTGATCCATTTATAGGCATACAAACTATGTCTGAACTTACACCGAATCCAGATAATGCATACCTTGCAGGTTTGTTGCAATATCCTACAATTAACTCAAAGCTAATAGAGTTGACAACTACAGTGGATGAAAGCTATGCACAAGAAATATTTGATTATGTACTGAAGACTGTACATGAGGAAGCAGTATATGTACCTATTTCATATATGAAAGAGCTGGTAGTATTTAATAGTGATATTATAAAAGATTATAAATTCAAGGGACAAGATAGACAGATTAATGTAACAGGTATTATACCAAATTAAAGTTTCAATAAAATGGGAAGTAGTTATATATTAACTACTTTTTTATCTTAAAAGAAGGAGAAGAATATGAGAGAAATAAAACAAGTTTTTTCTTATGCAAAGGAATATAAAAACAAAGTATATTTATCAATTATAACTGCAACAATTAGCGTTTTAGTTGGTGTTATGCCTTATTATTTTGTTCATAAAATAATTATGAGTTTATTAGATGATATTCCCCCAACAATTAATTATATCTTATTAATGTCAGCATTTGTTTTGCTTTGTTTAGTTATGAAAGCATTGTTGTTTTATATGGCTACATCTGCTGCTCATGAGGCAGCTTATGATACTCTAATGGGTATGCAGCACAAACTTGCAGATAAGATCATAAAAATACCAATGGGCGAAATTAATAAAAAGAGTTCGGGAGAATTTAAAAATATACTTGTTGATTTAATAGCAGACATGGAAACGATCCTAGCTCATATCATACCTGAAGGAATATCAAATGTGGTAGGAGTGTTAGTTGTCATTTTATATGTGTTTATACTTGATTGGAGAATGGGTTTGTTGATTTTGGCAGTAATACCTATTGCAATGATTCCATTTTCACGTATGATGAATGGTGGCAACGAAAAGATGGCGAATTATTTAAAAGCATCAGGAGAAATGAACAGAAATATTGTTGAGTATATTAATGGTATGGAAGTCATAAAGATATTTAATCAAACAACATCGTCATTTAAAAAGTATACTAGGTCTGTTGAAAACTACAAACAATTTACACTTGCATGGATGAGAAAAATATGGGCACCTACTGCTGCATTTCATGTGATACTGCTTTGCACAGTTGTTTTTATTTTACCAATAGGAGCTTTATTTTATATTCAAGATACACTTTCACTAAGTACATATATTTTATGTTTACTACTTTCAATTGGTCTTGGTAACCCTCTTTGCATGATTGTAGAGCATGGTTCGAAAATGAGATTGGTAACAGAAAAAAGCAAGTTGATTGAAGGTGTCTTTAAAATAGAAGAACTTAAAGTTAACAATAAAAATTTGAAGCCACAAAACTACAATATTGCTTTTAATAATGTTACTTTTGCATATGAAAAAAAAGATGTCCTACAAGACGTTTCATTTAAAGCAGCAGAAAACACGGTTACAGCTCTTGTTGGAGCATCTGGTTCAGGAAAATCGACTATAGCAAAACTAATAGTAAGATTTTGGGATATTAAATGTGGAGAAATAAAGATTGGAGATATTAATATACAAGACATATCCTATGAAAACTTAATGGATACTATCAGTTATGTATCTCAAGACATATATCTTTTTAACACTTCTATTATGGAAAATATACGTATGGGCAGACTTGAAGCAACTGACGATGAGGTCATAGAAACAGCAAAGATCGCTCAGTGTCATGAGTTTATCATGAAAACTGAAAATGGCTATAATACAAATATTGGAGATAGAGGAGATAAACTGTCAGGTGGACAAAAACAGAGATTGTCTATAGCAAGAGCGATACTAAAACATGCTCCTATAATAGTTCTTGACGAAGCAACTGCTTTTACAGATCCGGAAAACGAAGACAAGATACAAGAAGCATTAAATGGTTTAATTAGAGGAAAAACTCTTATTGTAATAGCCCATAGACTATCTACGATTATAGATGCTGATAATATAATCTTAATTGATGATGGCAAAATCTCAGCACAAGGCACGCATAACAATCTGCTTGAAGAATCAGGTATCTATAAGTCTATGTGGGAAGCTCATACCCAATCAACGAAGTGGGACATTACAATAAAGGAGAGAAATTAATTATGTTTGGAATTATTAAAAGGGTTTTAAGCATTGCTGAAGAATTTGCAATTGATTTAAAGTTAGCTTTTGTTTTTGGCTTTTTTGAGGGCGTCTTTGGGAGTATTCCTATTTTGGCAATATTGTATATATTAAACAAAATGATTGATGAATCTATTTCAATGATAAATATAGGGGTAAGTATTGGTATTGTTTTGATTGGAATGATTGGTAGATATATTTTTAAACGACTTATTTATTCTCATCAAAATAATGTTTCTTATAAAATATTTGCAAGAGAAAGATTAAGAATAGGTGAAAGACTAAAAAGATTTCCTATGGGCTATTTCAATGAAGGTAATTCAGGAAACGTATCAGCAGTAATAACATCAGATTTAACCTTTATTGAGATGATGTCAATGAGTGCTTTGGAAAAAGTCGTTAATGGGTATGTAAGCGTTATTATTGGTTGTATTTTACTTTTATTCATAGATTATCGAATTGCTTTGATTTCTATTGGAGTTATTATATTAGCATTATTGATATTGAATAAAATTCAAAAGGTAGGTAAAAAGCAATCCTATATCAGACAAAACACACAATCTGAATTAGTAGCTGTTATTCTAGCATACATACAAGGAATATCAGTAATAAAAGCATTTAATTTGACAGGAAATAAATCGAAAGCTACTAAAAGTGCATTTAAGAATTCTAGAGATAATAATATTGAATACGAGAAAAAATTTTTACCTCCTAACGTAGTGTATGAAATTATATTTTATATTGGAATTACCTTAACTATATTTTGTGCATCATATTTTTATTTAAAAGGAAGTTTATCATTGGCAATTGCATTGATGATGATAATATATGTTTTTCAATTTTATATACCATTAAAGTTATTAGGTGGAATAACAGGGCAAATTAGGGTTATGGAAGCCGGTCTTGATAGATATGATGCTTTAAAAAATACAGAAATAATTGATAAAGACGGTAAAGATATTAAACTTGATAGATTTGATATAGAGTTCAAAAATGTAACTTTTGCATATGAGGAAAAAGAAATTTTAAAGGATATAAGTTTTAAGATTCCTGAAAATAGTATGACAGCACTTGTTGGGTCGTCAGGCTGTGGTAAAACCACAATTGCGAACCTTATTGCGAGATTTTGGGATGTACAAAAAGGAGAAGTATTAGTCGGTGGAGTTAATGTTAAAGAAATGAATTGTGATGGTCTTCTGAAAAATATGAGTATGGTATTTCAAAAGGTATACTTATTTAATGATACAATTTACAATAATGTGAAATTTGGAAAAGCAGATGCAACAAAAGAAGAAATAATAGCGGCTTGTAAGAAGGCACGGTGCCATGAGTTTGTTATGGAACTTGAAAATGATTATGACACAATGGTTGGAGAAGGAGGATGTACCTTATCAGGTGGTGAAAAGCAGAGAATTTCTATTGCTAGAGCTATCTTAAAAGATGCACCAATAATATTACTTGATGAAGCAACTGCAAGTGTTGATCCTGATAATGAAAAGTATATACAAATGGCAATTAATGAACTTGTAAAAGATAAAACTCTTGTTGTTATTGCCCATAGATTGGCTACTATACGTAGCGCTGATCAAATACTTGTAATTGATGAAGGCAAACTTCTTCAAAAAGGAACTCATGATGATCTTATAGAAGAAAAAGGTCAATATAATGATTTTTGGGAAAGACGAATGAATGCAAGAAGTTGGAAAATCAATACGGTTCTAGATTAATAAAATTGTATAATTAAATATATAAATTTGAAGATGAAATCAAAAAAACATACAACAAGTTCTATGAAAATATAGAGCTTGTTTTTTTCTTATAGAAAAGTATTACTTTTATAACGGACAAATCCGCTTTGCGGAACGAGGCATAGCCTCTTTTGTTTTTTCTGATTGGATAAAGTTTTTTCTTTTTGGGATTGAAGAGAGTCTTATCAAAGTTTAGTATAGGGATAAGTATTTTATGTTTTCAGCACACTGAAAGGAATGTATATGAAAATGAATAATCAGAGAGAAAAATTGTTAACATCGGATATGAAAAGTTTGTTTTATAAGTTATCAATTCCGGGAATGATTGGAATGATTGTTGTAGGACTGTATAATTTAGTCGATGCTATTTTTGTAGGACAATTAGTTGGCAAGGCAGGAGTTGGTGCGATAGCATTAGTGTATTCTGTTGTGTTGGTTAATCAATCCATTTTGACACTTATCGGAAGTGGAACCATGTCGGTGTTATCAATATCGATGGGACAAAAGAATGAAAAAACAATTGATAAATTATTAGGAAATTTAATTATAAGTATATTAATTGGTTCTGGACTTCTTACAATAGTTGTTTTTTTTAATATTGATAGCATAGTGAGCTTCATAGGTGGACAGAATGAGGTTCATAAATATGCAGTAAAATATCTAAGAATACTATCACTGGGATTTATTCCAGCGGCTATGGGTCCAGCAATGAACTTTTTAGTTAGAGCAGAAGGAAAAATGAAAACTGCCATGGTAATTGTCGGAGGGGCAGGAATATTAAACATAATATTAGATCCAATATTTATAAGTGTTTTAAAAATGGGTATAGAAGGTGCGGCTATAGCAACAGTAATATCACAAGTATGCTGTATGATAGCACAATTAATTTACTTTGGAAAAGGTAAAAGCGTAATTAAATTAAACAAAATGAAATTAAAATTATCAAAAGATATTATGCCACAGGTGATGAAAATAGGAGTTTCACAAATGATGATGTTGCTTGTGGGTATGCTTCAACAGATAGCATTATATAGAACACTTCAGGCTAATGGAGGAAACAATCAAGTTGCTCTCATGGGAGCAAGCTATAAAGTATTTCAATTTTCATATATTGCTATATGGGGATTAGGACAGGGAATGCAATCTGTTATAGGTGTAAACTATGGAGCAAAAAATTATGGAAGAATAAAAGAAGCTTTTAAAATATTTACACGTAAAGGACTTGTGTTTTCAAGTGTTTTCTGGCTTATCTTTATGATATTTCCAAATCAAATCCTTAGTTGTTTTATTAAGGATGTTAATTTAGTACAATCAAATGTTAATTTATTTAGAATAATGAATTCTATATTCTTTGGCTACATATACTTTCCAACAGTCATTAATTTATTTGTTGGATTGGGAAAAGCAAAAGAAGTAAGTACATTAGTGATATTTAGACAGGTAATATTCTTTTTGCCATTAGTATATATATTACCTAAACTATTAGGAACAACAGGTATTTGGATTTCGTTACCACTTTCAAATGTTTTTGCATTACTATTAGGACTATATTATAAATCTAAAATATTTAATGGCGAACTATCTGTAGTAGCAAGTAATAATTGTAAGAATTAAAGTGAATATATAAATATTCAATAGTATATTATGAAAGGACGATTAATATGAAAAAATTTCCACAAGTAGATGTTAGCTCAAAAAAACTTCATGATATGATTTTAACACCTATTTATTCAAAAATATTATTAGCAGGGATTGAACTAAATCTTTTTTCACACCTCATTGAACCTATTAATTCTGAGACTATTGCAGAAATGCTTGATTTACATAGGGATAATACTAAACATTTATTAGATAGTTTAGTTTCTGTTGATCTACTAGAAAAGAAAGATGGTATGTATAGAAATACTGATATTACTAATACTTTTTTAGTTAAAGGTAGTGAATTATATTTGGGAAAATTCTTTAGAGACTGTAGTGAAATATGCAGATATGAGGAATTAGATATAGTAAGACTTGTGAAAGAAGGTCCTGAAAAGTCTTCACAAAAGGATACAAACTCAGGCGTACAGCAGGGAGATTATTCTTCCATGATGGTTAATTATCAACGTGCAGGTAGTGCTCAGCAAACGGCAACATATGTTTCGAAGCTTCCTGAATTTAAGAATTTTAATAAGATGCTAGATTTAGGAGGGGGACCAGGTCTTTTGGCAATGGCTATTATTAATGAACATCCAGATATGAAGGGTATAATATTTGATACACCTTCAACAATAAAGGTTGCTTCCGAGCTTATTAAAGAATATGAACTTGAAGATAGAATTGAAGTCTTAGGTGGCGATTATATGAAAGATTCTATTGGTAAAGACTATGATTTTATTTTAGCATCAGGGACATTGAATTTTGCAAAGAATTCATTAGATTCAATTATTATAAAAGTCTATAATGCTCTGAGTCCAGGAGGCGTATTTATGTGCATCTCAGATGGATTAACGGATGAATCGACTAAACCTGAAGAAATTGCTTTAAGGCAGCTGCCAACTAGACTTATGGGATGTAATATGAGTTTTGAACAAGGAGTTATAAGTGATTCGATGCTTCGTAGTGGTTTTAAATCTGTGTTTAAACAAACCATTCAAAAAGATATTGGAACAATGGATGTGGATATCGCAAGAAAATAGAATTTGTGAAATATTTTAAAACGAAAGGAGAAACCTAAATGATAAAAAAAATAGTTTCGATTTTTATTGCTGTATTAATGATTGCGTTACTAGCTGTGGGCTGCAAAACTAACGGGGACACTCTAAAAACTCAGGTGAATGTAAATGACACGGCAGGGACAACTAGCCAGCAAAGTAAAAATGATGATTTGAAAAAGGAAATAAAAGAAATAGTAATGTGTGAAAGTTCTGATTTCAGTGGCGGATTCTCGACCTTTTTAACAACTAAGGGAGTGGGGTTCATGTATTATTTTGGTAATTTTTATGAAACGTTGATTAACTATGATAATGGAAAGATTGAACCTGGTCTTGCAGAGTCATGGGAAGTTAATAATAATGAAATTACATTTTATCTAAGAGAGGGAGTAAAATTCTCGGATGGGTCAGACTTTAATGCGGAGGTTGTAAAGGTTACTTTTGAAATGATCCCAAAAGTACTCGGAGAACAGTATGCTAATAATTTTGGAGTACTATCTAAATTAGAAGAAGTGGAAGTAATTGATAATTACACGGTGAAACTCAAGCTATCAGAACCTTATTATGCTGCATTACAAGAATTGACAATGGTTAGACCAATGGCTATGATATCCCTTAATGCTTTTACAGAAGAAGGTTTGTCTGATGAAACATATTCTAAAACATTTGGAACGGGTCCATACATGTTAGAAAGTTTTGTAGAAGGACAAGAGTATACATTTGTCAGAAATGATAATTATTGGGGTGAGCAACCAGCGGTTGAACAATTCGTTGTAAAAGTGATACCTGATATGGAGTCAAGAATAATGGCACTTAGATCAGGAGAAATAGATATTGTTGTAGGTTCTAATAAAATTACTTATGATGCGTTTTCAGAATTTAAGAATGGTGACAAATTCACTGCAAAAGTATCTGAAAGCATAGTTAAAACTAGAGATGTATTACTCAATACTACAAAAGAGCCTTTTGATAATAAAAAAGTAAGGCTTGCTGTTCAATATGCTGTTGACAAGCAGTCAATATGTGACAATGTACTTTATGGGATTGAAGAGAAAGCAGATTATTTTTTGAATTTTAGATTACCCTATTGTGAAGTAAATATTGAGCCATATGTTTATAACAAGAGGGAAGCCGAAGAATTGTTAGAAGCTGCTGGATGGTTGAAAGTAGAAGGAAGTGACATTAGAAAAAAGGACGGACAAAATTTAGAGGCTGAGATATTATTTAGAACTGGAAAGGGTGTTGAAGAAGATATAGCCTTAACTCTTGCCGCACAACTAAGAGAAGTTGGATTTGATATTAAAGCTACTGGATTAGAACTATTGAATTGGTGTGGGAAAGCAGCTCAAGGTAAGTTTGTAATGAGCATAAGTGAAACATATGGGATACCATATGATCCATATACAATTATGAGGTATATGAGTGGTTGTAGTCCTGATAATGCGGCTCAGCAAGGATTATCTAATAAAACAGAAATAGACTTACAGATAAGTAAATTATCAAATATAATTGATGAAGTTAAAATTCAGGAAATATATGACTACATTTTGATAACATTACATGAGGAAGGAGTAACTGTTCCCATTTCATATATGAAGGAACTTGTAATATACAACAACGAAAAAATCAAAGAATATAAGTTTAATGGGCAACCTACAAATATCCATGTATCGGGTATTGTACCTAATTAAATGATTTTGACACTATAACCATAGTTAATAGAATTACTATGATTTATATTATCAGCGTTATACATAGCTTTAAAAAATGACTGAAAACTTTCGGAGGAAAGTTTTCAGTCATTTTTTAGTGTGTATAATTATTGATAAATAATTTATAATCTATTTTTAAATTATTTTCTAGTATTACTTGAAAATAATTATCATTATCAATATAATATATATATATGGATAATGATAATATAAATGATATTAGTATTTTAATAATACATTAATGATAGAAGGTGAAAATTATGCGTAAGCTTGAGGAAAAAAAATTAGTAGTAGGTAAAATCATTAATTCGCCTCAGAAATATGGTGATAAAATGGTAGCTACTGTATCACCAAAGTATGGTGAAGGATCTTTTATTAGCTATAAAGTTATGAATGGAGTAGATATAACATATAATGATTTCAAAACATATAAATCTTTTGGAGAAGAGATGAACGTAGATTATAAGAAAAATGTTATAATAATGAACTACTGCGTAGAAGGAAAATTCAAGTATGAATTCACAGATAACAGATCTGCTTATATACGTAATGGAGATTTATCTTTTTGGGGATGTGAAAATACAGTTAAATCTGCAGATTTCAGCCTGAAAAGATATAAAGGCATAACGATTGTATTTACCCTAGATGAGTTTGAAGTTTCACTGGTACAAATGTTAGGTACATCTCAAATAAATATACATATGTTTGCTAGTAAAATATTTGATACAAAAACTTGTCTTGTAGGTACGCCAAATCATGAAATAGCAAATGTTCTAGGCAAACTATATTCTTTACCAAAGCAATATACTATAGATTACCTTAAAGTTAAAATCATAGAACTACTAATATTGATGTCTATAAATAATAATAACTTTAGATATGAAGAAAAAAATTATTTAACTAAAAGATTTATTGGAAAAATAGAAAAAATAAAAAATGTAATTGAAGAACGATATGATGAACATATTACTATAGAAGTGTTTGCAAAAATGACAAATACTAATACAACGTATCTAAAAGAAGGATTTAAATACGTTTATGGAGATACAATTAATTCATACAGAAAAAAATATAGAATGCACATAGCAGAGGAATTACTTAAAAATACGGATTATAAAATAATTGATATAGCTACAGAGATAGGGTATTCTAGCCCTAGTAAATTTACAAATACTTTTAAAGAAGCTTTTAACATGACACCTACAGTATATAGAAAAATATACAACAAGTTCAGAGAATAATTACAGAACGTATTATTTAATTTCTGATTGGGTAAGGGCTTTTCTTTTTGGGATTGAAGATAATTTTATTAAAGTTTAATATAGTGATAAGTTATTGTGAAATGATATAACTTGGAGAAAAAACAAGTGTTCAATTGCGATAAAATATATTATATAAGGAGTAATAATGATGCAATATTATAATTATGAGAAAAAAAATTGTAAAAAAATATTTGATATTACTGTAGGACCCTTAAAGGAAAAACTTCTTATGGCAGCAATACAACTAAAAATATTTGATTATTTGATTCAACCTAAAACTGTTCATGAAATAACTGATATTCTTGGGTCTAATAGGATTAATACGGAGCTCTTTCTTAATGCATTGGTCTCACTAGATTTAATTGAAAAGAGCGATGGAGTGTATAGTAATACTGCAATAAGTAAAGAAATATTTTTAAATGGGAATGAATATTATTTAGGCGAACATTTTCTATCAACACGTCACTGGTATAACATTGATTTACAAGAGCTTACAACATTAATCATAAATGGTCCTTCAAAAACGATGGATATCAGTTCAGAAAAAGTTTGGGGAAAGCAGGCAAAACTTTCAGCTAATTATCAGAAATTTGAAGCTGTTCAACAAGCTTCTAAACTTGTTTCTTCACTACCTGAATATCCAAGTTTCAAAAAAATGTTAGATCTTGGAGCTGGATCTGGAATAGTGGGAATTAATATAATAGAAAATCATCCAACTATGAAAGGGGTTCTTTTCGATAAACCTATTGTGGCTAATGTAGCTAATGAGTTTGTTTCTAAATATCACTTGGAAGAACGGATAGAGGTTCGTAGTGGTGATTATATAGAAGATGACATTGGTAGTGGATATGATTTGGTATGGGCTAGACTCACTTTCAATTTTCACCAACAACAATTAGAAACAATCATTCGTAAAGTATATGATTCATTGAATACAGATGGAGTATTCATTTATTATGGTGATGGAATAAAGAATGAAATGACTTATCCACAGGAATCAGTTATGCATATGCTGATAGGGAGTTTAAAATCTGCTTATCCCCTTAATCTAGCTGAAGGAAAGGTGGCAGAAGTTATGTTGAATTGCGGCTTTAGATCTGTTAGAAGCAAAACTATTATGACTAATTCTGGAGAGATGGATATAGACATTGCAAGAAAATAATATAAAAAGGTAAAAAGCAAAATTTCTTAAGATAAAGAGATTTTGCTTTTTTAGTTTACAAATATTTAATTTGTTCTAGTCACAATAAATAAAAAATTTAGAACTTGATGGTAATTTTTATATATCTAAAAACAGAAGTAAAATATATACTTGATAAATTAATTAAAATTAATTTTAGTTAGCTAATTTAATATTGGCATAATAAAAGTACTTCGCCAAATAATTTATAAATAATACACTAAAACATAAAAAAATACGCCCAAATATAGTGGAATTAACATAAAATAAAATGATAAATTTGAAAATGTTATTGACAAAACTACCTAATAATGGTAAATTAATAAACATAAGTTAACGAATGTTAAGTAACATTATTTGCGTGTTTGCTAACATGAGAAGTATTATAAAAAGGATTGGGTGAAAATTTATGAGTATAAGGGTTATGAAACGATCAAGAGAAAAAAAGAAAAACAAGAATTTTTTGAAACAGTTCAAGAAAGATTATCCATTATGGCTATTTGTTCTTCCGGGGATTATTATTACCTTTATTTTTAGTTATGTACCTTTATATGGGGTACAAATCGCATTTCGGAATTTCAATCCTAAGTTAGGTTTCTTTGGAAGTCCTTGGGTAGGATTACAGCACTTTCAAAGATTTTTTGATTCACCTTATTTTTTTACCACAATCAAGAATACGTTTTCACTTAGTCTGTATTCATTAATAGCAGGATTTCCTATACCAATTCTCTTAGCGTTGATATTAAATTCTTTTCGACATAAAAAATATCGAAAAGTAATTCAAACAGTAACCTATGCACCAAATTTTATTTCCACAGTAGTTATGTGTGGTATGCTGTTGCTTTTCTTATCTCCCAGTGTAGGTATCATCAATAATGTTATCGAATTCTTTGGTCGAGATAGTATCAACTTTATGGCGGAAAAAGATTACTGGAGGCATATTTACGTTTGGTCAGGTGTTTGGCAAGGTATGGGTTGGAGTTCTGTTATTTATTTTGCGGCATTGTCGTCAGTAAGTCCAGAGTTACATGAGGCAGCAATTGTTGATGGGGCAAGTAAGTTTCAGATTGTCAAGTACATTGACTTTCCAAGTATCATTCCAACAGCAACTATTTTATTGATTCTTAGTTGTGGAAGTATTTTATCTGTAGGATTTGAAAAAGTTTTCTTATTACAGAATGACTTGAACTTAAGTGTATCTCAGGTAATCTCTACATATGTGTATAAGGTAGGTCTTATTGATAATAATATCTCCTATTCTTCAGCAATTGGTTTGTTCAATTCAGTAATTAATGCAGTTCTATTGATTGTAGTAAATAAAATATCCAAAAAATTATCTGGAATTAGTTTGTGGTAAGGGGAGATAAAAATTGATGAGAAAAAAACGTTCAAAACAAGACAAAATATATGACGGAATCATCTTTGTAATACTTACAATCATCTTTGCTATTGTAGCTTATCCGTTGTACTTTATAATTATTTCATCTATTAGTAATCCGGAAGCGGTTTCTAGTGGCAAAGTATTTCTAATTCCTGTAGGTTTCACATTGAATGGATATGTTGAAGTTTTTAAAAATTCCCAGGTTGTTACAGGATTTATAAATTCTTTATTCTATACATTTTGTGGTGTCCTATTGAATCTAGCTCTAACATTACCAACTGCTTATGCTTTGTCAAGAAATAGATTCGGTGGGAAAAAATTTGTCACACTATTTTATGTCATTACCATGTTTGTTAGTGGGGGGATGATTCCTACATATTTAGTTGTGAAAAATCTGCACATATTGGATTCTATGTTTGCATTGATTTTACCAGGAGCATTGGGTGTTTATAACATGATTGTGGCAAGAACATTCTTCAAGATGAATATTTCGGAAGAATTATATGATGCTGCCGCTATTGATGGATGTGGAGAAACAAAATTCTTTTTCAAAATAGCTTTACCGTTGTCCAAAGCGATTATTGCAATAATGGTGCTTTATTATGGGGTAGGACATTGGAACTCATATTTTTCAGCACTGTTATATATGAAGACAGAATCAAGATTCCCATTGCAACTTGTGTTGCGATCAATCTTAGTTCAGAATCAAAGCCATTTGTCCCAAACAGTAACCACTGTAGCTCAACAAGAAGCATTAGAACAAAGACGACAGTTAATGGAATTGATGAAGTATTCTTTGATTATAGTGTCTAGTTTACCAGTATTGATTTTATATCCATTAGTACAAAAACACTTTGTCAAAGGGGTAATGATTGGTTCTATAAAAGGGTAGCTAAGAGTATGAACTTAGGTCTTTTGAAATTCTTAAGACTTGGTTATATATGTTAATTAAAAGGAGGATGTTTTTAATGAAAAGAAGAAATGTAATTTCACTTATGATTGTTTTAATGATGAGTCTTACAATCGTTTTATCGGGTTGTGGTAACAAAGAAGGTAAAAGCTCAACAGGGAAAACACAAGAAATTAGTACAACAGTAGATGAAGATGGAAAAATTAACGGAATAATGTACAAAGAGGGATTACCGATTGTGGAACCAGAAGAAGAGTTTTCCTTTTCAATATTTACAGATGGAAACAAAACAACAGAAGAGTTCTATTTAATGCCTGTATTAGAAGAGCAAACAGGAATTAATGTAGATGTACAACTATTTCCTTATGAGGTAGCAAAAGAGAAATACAGTTTATCACTTAATTCAGGGGATTATGCAGATTGTATTGGTGGATGGATCATGTCTGCTACTGATATTTTAAACTTTGGTGTTGGAATGGGAACATTTATTCCTCTCGAAGATTATTTTGAAAAATTTGCACCAAATATCTCAGCAGTACTTGAACTTGAAGGTGTTAGAGAAATAATGACGGCACCAGATGGTCATATTTATTCTGTACCATATGTATTAGCAGCACCAAAGGTAGATTTTAACCCATATATTAACACACGTTGGTTAGATAATCTAGGACTTGAAGTACCAACTACAACAGAAGAATTAAGAGAAGTTTTACGTGCTTTCAAAGAACAAGATGCCAATGGTAATGGCAATAAGAATGATGAGATACCATTCTCTTTCGACCCTGTAAATAAAAAACTTGGTTATTATGCAGGATGGTTTGGAATGCCTGTCAATGATTATGGATTTACTATGGTTGATGGGAAATTAACATTTGGTGCCAACAGTGAAGCATACCAAAACATGATTAAGTACATGAGAGATTTATATAGTGAAGACTTATTGGATCCAGAAATGTTCACTATTGATCAAGCTCAATGGAAAGCAAAAGGAAGTACTGATATTTATGGTGTAGCTATGATGTATGGAAGTGGTGACATCATGCCTTTCGAAGCTGGAGAGATGCCAGATTGGGTGCCACTACCTGTATTAAGTAGTGAGTTTACTGACAAACCACTTTGGTTCCGTGATAGTTATGGAACAACAGTACTAAAAAATCAAGTGGTCGTTACTGATAATGCAAAAAATCCAGAAGTCATTGTAAGATGGTGGGATAATATGTTTGAACTAGAGAATTCTATTCAGACTAACGGAGGTCCTTTGAATAAAGTAGTATTTAAAGATGGGGATGAATATTACACTGATAACAGCAAATTGACAGAAGAAGAAAAAGATACATATAGTTGGGTAAACCTATATCCACAATCTTTACCAAGATACATACCAACTGATTTTGAATTTGTAGAAAAAAATCCTATCTTCAAAGAAAAAGATAATGTGGATAAGTTATATGAAGCTTCTTTAGTTTCACACACTATTCCACCTTATTGGGCAACTGCAGAAGAGAGTTCAAGATTATCTGACCTTCAGACTGCTATTTCTGATTATATAAAAGAAAAGACAGCTCAATGGATTGCTGGTCAAGCAGATATAGATTCAGATTGGGATAGCTATTTAAAACAATTAGAAAAATTACATCTTAGTGAGTACATTGAAATGCGTGAAAATGCAATTAGTCAATAAAATATATTTTTGAAAGATGGCTATGGCGTAAGTCATAACCATCTTTATTAGAATTTATAGTTTGGAGGATAATATGTCAGAATTAGATCAATTAGAAGAAATAGAAGATATGGTTGAAGAAGGCGTTCATAATTATAGTACTGAAGAGCATTATGTAGTTCCAACTGACCCAAAAGTACTTGCTAAACTTGAATGGTTTCAAGATCAGAAATTAGCCTTAATGATGCATTGGGGAGTTTATTCTCAGATAGGGATTGTAGAATCTTGGGCACTTAGCGATGCTGATGCAGAATGGTCAAGGAATTGTGTTGATTGGGAAGTAACAGGAGAAGAGTTCAAGAAGCAATATTTTGATATGAATAAAACCTTCAATCCTATTCGTTTTCAACCTGAAAAATGGGCTGAAATAGCTAAAGAAGCAGGAATGAGATATTTTATATTTACAACAAAACATCACGATGGATTTTGTATGTGGGATACCAGTTATTCTGATTATAAAATAACCAATGAAGATTGCCCTTTCCATACCCATAGATATGCTGATGTTTGTGCTCACCTTTTTGAAGCTTTTCGTAAAAAGGGAATTGGTATAGCTACTTATTTCTCAAAAGCGGATTGGCATATAGATAGTTATTGGAATACCAAGTTCGAAAAAGGAAGCTATCAGAATAGAGGTCCATCTTACAATCCATCTGATTATCCAGAAGAATGGGAAAGATTTGTACAGTTTACCCAAAATCAAATCATGGAACTAGGTACAAAATATGGAAAAATTGATATTATGTGGTTTGATGCTGGTTGGGTTTGTGAGCAAAATAATCAAGATATTCGCTTGGGTGAAGTAATTGAAAAAATCAGGAAGTTCCAACCGGGTATGTTATGTGCTGATAGAACTATAGGTGGAGCTTATGAAAATTATGTGACACCAGAACAATGCGTACCAGATCAGCCACTAAGTATTCCATGGGAAAGTTGTATCACTCTAGGTAACTCATTCGCATATTCTTTTGAAGATCATTATAAGGATCCAAGAGAAGTGGTGAATCTACTCATTGATATAGTTGTAAAAGGTGGAAACTTAGCAATCAATGTAGCACCCCAACCAGATGGACGTTTACCACAAGAAGCTATTTGTTCGTTAAAGGGACTAGGAAAGTGGTTAGAGATTTATGGAGATGCTATTTATGGTACGAGAGTATGTAAACCTTATAAAAAAGATGGTATAGCCTTCACTAAAAAAGATGATACAGTATATGCTATTCAAGGATTCAATAATAAAACAGATATTGTTACAACAGAAGTTTTAATTCCTTATGAGGGAGAAGTAAAGGAAATCAAATGCCTTCAAACGGATGAAGTACTTACATATGATAAAAAGGATAATGGATATATGGTACATGTACCAGAATTCCATGGAGATGAAGCACCATTTGCCAGAGTTTTTAGTTTAATATAGAAAAAAGGAGCCCCTTATGACTCACCTACATTTAATTGGTTACGTATCAATAAAAGACTTAGTAATATTCAAAGAAGAAGATATAAAAAAATCTGAAATAATTAATTTAGCATTTGCAAAAATTTCTGAAGGGAAAGTTGTTTCAGAAGTATTGGATTATCTTCCATATATAGAAAAAGCAAGAGCTATAAATCCTAATATTCGCTTTGTACTATCCATTGGAGGATGGAGCGCAGGAGGATTTTCAATAGCATCAAAAACAGTGGAAAGTAGAAAAAAAATGATTGAATCAGCTATTGATATAATAGAGGAAGCTTCCCTTGATGGAATTGACATTGATTGGGAATATCCATGTATCAGTATTGCTGGAATTGATGCAGCGAAAGAAGATAAAGAAAATTTTACACATTTAATAAAAGAGTTTCGTATGTATTTGGATAAAAGAGGTATGCAGAAAGCCTTATTAACCATTGCCGCCGCAGGTGATGATTACTTTATTAGGTGCACTGAGATGGATAAGATTCATCCTTACCTTGATTATGTTCAATTGATGACTTATGACCTTCGTGGAGGATTCACAGTTGTTACAGGGCATCATACGAATTTGTATAGTTACGAAGAAGATTTATCAAGAGCAAGTGCAGATAAAGCTGTAAAAAAATATATGAAAGCAGGTGTACCAGCAAATAAGTTGGTTCTCGGGGCTGCTTTCTATTCGAGAATGTGGGAAGGGGTTCCTGATGTTCAACATGGCTTCATACAAATGGCTAAGACGACAGGAGGATATGGACCTAGTTTTCATGAATTGTTAGCAAAATATATTAATAAAAATGGATTTATTAGATATTGGGATGCAGAAGCAAAAGCTCCATACTTATTTAATGGAGATTGTTTTATTAGCTATGAAGACCAAGAATCCCTATTTCATAAGATAGATTACAGTCAACAACAAGGACTTTATGGATTGATGTATTGGGAATACGGAACAGATTGTAGTGGAACATTATTAAGTTATATTGCTGGAAAAAGAGAAAAGGTATTATTAGAAAATGGAGGAGAAAGCTAATGGAAAAATGGTTTGAAGAAGCCAAATTAGGAATTTTTATTCATTATGGAATTTATGCGGTAGACGGTATTGCCGAATCCTGGTCATTTTATCATAACCGTGTTCCATATGATAAATATATGAAACAATTGGATGGATTCACTGCTTCAAAATTTGATGCAGATCATTGGGCAGACATTATTGAAAAATCAGGAGCAAAATATGCGGTATTAACAACCAAACATCATGATGGTGTAGCGCTTTTTGATACTAAGTATAGTGACCTGAATGTAATTAAGAAGACTCCAGCCAAAAGAGATATCATTAAAGAATATGCAGAAGCCATTAACAAGAGAGGAATTAGATGTGGTATGTATTATTCTCTAATTGATTGGTCTCATCCCGATTATGCCAGTGTCTTTGAACATGGAGAAGTGCCAAAGGATCTATCAGACATTAATGGATATTCTTATCCAGCAGATGGAAAACAGGATTTTGAAGCATGGGAACGATTTTTAGAATTTAATAATAATCAGTTAAAAGAAGTTCTAAGTAACTATGGTAAGGTAGATCTATTATGGTTTGATGGAGACTGGGAACGTAGTGCCAAGATGTGGAATCTACCTAAGTTTAAAGACTACCTAAAATCATTTAATGATAAGTTGATAATCAATTCCAGATTACAAGGACATGGTGATTATAAGACGCCAGAACAAGGACTACCTATTACAAGACCTGAAGGTCCTTGGGAATTTTGTACAACAATTAATCAGTCATGGGGCTATGTTCCACATGATGACCATTATAAATCTCTGAACCAATTAATTCGTATGTTCTGTGATTGTGTCAGTATGGGTGGAAATATGTTATTGGATATTGGTCCAAAAGAAGATGGAACAATTGTACCAAAAGAAGAAGAACTACTTATAGGAATGGGTAATTGGATTCGTGAACATAAGGAAGCCATATATGGAACAAAAGAAGGTATAATGACTCGTTATTATCTAGGAGGCTCTACAATGTCTCAAGATGAAGAGACTCTTTATCTATTTGTATATGATAATCCAAAAGAAGCCGTATGTTTAAAAGGGTTATGTAATAAGGTGAAAAAAGTTACTGTATTGCACTCAGGAAAAGAATTGGATCATGAAATTCATGGTGGTGTGCCATGGTTCAATATACCGGGAACCTTATGGCTTCATTTAACACCAGAAGATTGCCATGAAAATGTAACTGTCTTAAAAGTAGAAGTTGAAGGAAAAATAGAAATGTATGGTGGCAGTGGTGCCGTCGTAACACATAACTAGGAGGAAAAATGAATTCATTAAGAGTACCTATACCTAAGATTGATTTCAATCCGCCAGTATATTATTGTAAACGAGCAACAAAACCTTTTGTTCTTGATGGCAATTTACATAAAGAATTTTGGGAGGAGGCTCCATTTACTAGTCTTTTTGTAGATATTGAAGGAGATAGTAAACCCAAACCTTACATGGATACCCAAGTCAAAATGTTATGGGATGATGAGAATTTCTATTTTGGTGGAATTCTCTATGGAGAAGAAATATGGGCCACTTTAACAGAAAGAGACTGTGTTATTTTTCAAGATAATGATTTTGAAATATTTATAGATCCAGATTCAGATACCCATGGATATTTTGAATTTGAAATGAATGCTCTAAATACAGTATGGGATCTGTTTTTAACAAAACCTTATCGTGATACAGGAGGAAGACCCCTCAATGGATGGGATATCAAAGGTCTTCAGTCCGCAGTTAAGATTAAAGGAAAAATAAATGAAATCAATCCGGATAATAAATATTGGATGGTGGAAGTAGTAATCCCATTTGATGCTTTGAAAGAAATGGCACCAAAATCACAAAAGCCAGAAGTTGGCGATTATTACAGAGTTAATTTCTCTAGAGTCCAGTGGCATGTAGATATTGTTGACGGAAAATATGTTAAGAAAGATTCTAATGAAGAAAATTGGGTTTGGTCACCAACTGGTTTAGTAAATATCCATTATCCAGAACTATGGGGATTTGTCTTTTTTACTGAAAATGGAGAAAGCTATGATATCCCTGAAGTGGAGCACCTAAAATGGGAATTAAGAAAATATTATTACTATGAACACAGGTATTATGATAGATACGGTAACTTTACTAAAGATATTTCTGCCTTAGATATGGAGATGAAAAGTTCTATTTGTCCAAGGATTGAAATTTCCAGTAGAAGCTTTGAAATTTCTTGTTTAACGAAGGATGGATGTGAGCAAGTGGTAATTTCTCAAGATGGAAAAACAAGTGTATTGGGACAAGAAGAATATGAAAGAAAACTAAGAAAAGTTCCTTATTCATTAATGCAGGAGATGAATGAATCAGAACAAGAGTGTATGAAGTTTCTGTATGAGTTCATGCCTTTATCCGATATTGCTGATTATGATCCAGATTTATTTTTGAAATTTGTTCGTCATAGCTTATGGGTAAAAGAAAATATGCATTGGGATAAAACAATTGATAATAATGATTTTCTGAATTATGTATTACAATTTCGGGTGAATAATGAACACTTGGAATTTTATAGTTCGGTGCTCTATGAAGAATTGGCACCTAGGATTCAAGGAATGACCATGGAAGAAGCAGCTATCGAAGTTAATTATTGGTGCTTTGAAAAAGCCACTTATCAGGCAACTAATTCAAGAACTGGTTCTCCCTTCACAGTGATTAAAAATGCTTTTGGCAGATGTGGAGAAGAATCGACTTTTGTAGTGGCAGCACTTAGAAGCGTAGGTATTCCTGCTAGACAATGTTATACTCCAAGATGGAGTCACTGTGATGATAATCATGCTTGGGTGGAAGTTTTTACAGAAAAAGGATGGCAGTTCTTAGGAGCTTGTGAGCCAGAGATTGGGTTGAATCGTGGCTGGTTTCGTTTACCTGCATCCAAAGCAATGCTTATCCATAGTCGTGTGCTATCCAATCGTTGTTCTGAGGAAGTCATTACAAAACAAACGAGTAGAATGACGGAAATTAATGTGTTGAATCGTTATGCAAAGACTAAGAAAATAATGATTTCCATTAAGGATGAAAATAATTGTCCAGTACAAGGTGCAGTAGTTCGATTTGAGGTAGTCAATTATTGTGAATTTTATCCTATTGCTCAATTAGAAACTGATTCTAAGGGTAATGTGTCTTTTGTTACTGGTCTTGGAGATTTGATGATTTATGCATATAAAGGAAATTCTTTTGTATATGATAAATTGGATGTTACCAATGAAGACCATATGGTATTAACATTAAAAAAAGAAATGGACATGGTTACAGGTGTCGAAGAATGGACATTGATTCCACCAAAAGGTGGCGTGGAAGAAGAACAATCCTTGACAAAGGAAGAGAATTCAGAGCAAAAAAGGAGAAATGAAAAGGCAATAGAACAGAGAAAAGCCTTTGAAGAAACATTTTTCAATGAAACTTCTAGTAAAGAAAGGGCAAAGAAATTTTCGTGTCTTAATGAAGAAATTTCAGATTGTTTAATAAAAGCTCGTGGTAACTATAAAGAGATACTAACCTTTTTAGATGAAAATTCTAAAGAAAAGCTTTATTGGAAAGTGAAATTGTTAAGTGCTTTGCCACAAAAAGATTTGACTGATACATTGGCTGTGGACTTAGAAGAACATTTTATCTATTCCATGAAGTATCAAGAAAATTTAGAAGAAGATATTTTTATAGATCATGTCATGAATCCACGGATTTGGATTGAAAAAATAAGAACGTACAGAAAAGAGATTATTTCATTTTTTACAGAGGAAGAACAAAAATGTTTTAAAGAGGAACCATTAAAATTAAAACAGTGGATGGAATCTAATCTTCATGTAATACAGGATAGGGAATACTCCAATTTGAATACCTCTCCAGAAGGAATTTTGAAGGTAAGAGGTGGAAATAAGATATCTCATAAGATTTTCTTTGTTGCAGTATTACGAACTTTAGGTATTCCAGCAAAAATTGAGAAAACAGATGGAAAATTAGCTTATTATAAAAATAGTCAGTGGCAATATATTTACGAAGAAGAAGTGGATTCAAAAGAATATGGAAAACTTCATTTAACACGTGAAGAAAATAGTAATTTAGAATATCATAAGAATTATACAGTTTCACGTTATGTAAATGGATACTACAAAACATTGGATTTGGAAGAGATTGATTGGGAGAATGATCGAGTAGATTATACTTTAGAAGAAGGATACTACCGAGTAGTAACAGCTAATCGACAACATGATGAATCTAATAGAATACGAGTTTCCTATTGTCAGATTGAAAAGGACAAATCAACAACTGTACCATTAATTCTTGATAAAGGAACTAATGAAAAGAAACAAGTAGCTATTGAAGATTATTCTTTGATCTCTATGAACAAGGAACAATGTAATCTGTACGAATTTATAGACACAAAAAGAATTGTATGCTGGATTCAACCGGGAGCAGAGCCTACTGAGCATTTACTTAACGAAATCATTGAATTGAAAGAAGTATATGGACAGTTATCCAAAGAGGTTATCCTATTAATTCAACAAGAAGAAGAATTCAACGACCCCACTTTAATGAAAGCTTGTAAAGAAGTATCATCACTAAAAGTTTTAATTGAATCAAGTTTTAGTCTGGATAATATTTATGAAGGGTTCAATATGAAAGACTGTCGATTACCTTTAGCCATAATTACAGAAGATAAGCAAGGAATTTTTGGATGGTGTGGTTATCAGGTTGGTATTGGGCAGTTACTTATAGAAAGCATTAACTAATAGATTTGTTAGCTAATTAATAACTTAACTTATTGCCATGAGTTTCCCAAAATGTTATAATGTCTAAGGATAAGGAAAATGTAAAAAAGGGGAGTCTAACAATGAAGAAAATCAAAAAGGTTACTATGCAAGATATAGCGGATGCATTAGGAGTTAGTAAAGTAACAATTTCTAAAGCATTAAACGATAAAGATGGTGTTGGACCTGAATTAAAAGAACAAATTCTACAAAAAGCAGAAGAATTTGGCTATCGTTTATCGAAAACTTCAAAAGATAGAGTTAGAAATATAGCTATATTTTTGGACCATAAATATTTTGGCGAAGGCACTAAAGCATATTTTTATGTGAAAATCTATCAAATGATTGCAAAGCACTTAAGTGAAATTGGTTATATTGGAGTGCTCACAACAGTAAATCCAATGAACCATGGAAAGGAATTGGAACAAATCATTAATAATCAAAACATTGATGGTTTAATCATTCTTGGTAATCTAGAAGAAGAATTTTTGTCAAAAGTTCGAAATATGAGATTACCAAAAGTGTTCGTCGATTATTATGATGAACTTTCCAATACAGATTGTGTTCTTTCTGAGAATATCTATAGTACTTATGAGATTACAAAGCATTTACTGAATTATGCACATCATTACATTGGTTTTGTTGGTTCTGTTTCTGTAACTCAGAGTATATCAGATAGATATCTAGGATATAAGAGAGCTTTGATGGAAAGAAAAATCCCTATTAGACAAGAGTGGATTATTGATGATAGAGATGAACATAATGAAGCAATAGAATTCAAATTGCCTGAAGAAATGCCAACAGCTTTTGTATGTAACTGTGATGAAACAGCACATCGTTTTATTAAAAGTCTGAAAAAACAAGGCTATAGAGTTCCCGAGGACATTTCTATTGTAAGTTTTGATAACGATATATATGCTGATATTTGTGAACCAAAATTAACGACTGTCGCTGTAGATATTGAAGGCATAGCAAAGACTACAGTAAAAATAATTAAACGAAAAGTAGAAAGATCCCCTTATTATACAAAAGGAGTATCCATGGTGAATGGCAAAATCATTTATAGAGATTCAGTGGCAAAAAATTAAGTAGGATTTGGAGGAGTAAAATTGGCAAAAATTATTGGAAATACATTAAAAAATATACCGTGGCAAGAAAGAACTGATGAAGATTCTATGCCAATATGGAGATATTCAAAAAATCCTATTATAAATAGAGATGCAATACCTAGTTCAAATAGTATTTTTAACAGTGCAGTTATTCCATTTGAAGATGGTTTCGCAGGTGTATTCAGATGTGATTCAAAATCTGTAAGCATGGATATCTATGCTGGATTCAGCATAGACGGAATTCATTGGAATATCAATCACACTCCTATTGAGTTTCAAGGAGATAACGAAGAAATACTCCATAAAGAATATCGTTATGACCCAAGGGTATGTTTTATAGAAGATCGTTACTATATTACATGGTGCAATGGTTATCATGGTCCCACAATTGGGATGGGTTATACCTTTGATTTCAAGACTTTCCACCAGATGGAAAACTCATTTTTACCATATAATCGAAATGGAGTTTTGTTTCCACGTAAAATAGGTGAACATTATGCAATGCTTAGTAGACCAAGTGATACAGGACATACACCTTTCGGTGATATCTTCTACAGTCAAAGTAAAGATATGGAATATTGGGGTCATCATCGTCATGTCATGAGTACGTCTAAAGGTAAATCAGCTTGGCAAAGTACGAAAATCGGTCCAGGTCCAGTACCAATTGAAACAGACGAAGGATGGTTACTAATATACCATGGCGTTTTAACTACATGTAATGGTTACGTATATAGGATGGGATGCGCACTTCTTGATTTAGACGAACCATGGAAAGTAAAAATGCGATCATCTGATTACATATTAGCACCTTACGAATTATATGAATGTGTAGGAGACGTACCAAACGTAGTTTTCCCATGTGCTACATTAACCGATTCAGACACAGGAAGAATTGCCATATATTATGGTTGTGCAGACACAGTTACTAGTCTAGCTTTTACGACTGTCGATGAACTAATGAAATACATGAAGGAAAATCCATTATAGATTATATTATATATAAATGAAAAAAAGGGCTGAATTAGCAATGTTATTAAGTTAAGAAAAGTATAAGAGTTTTGTTCTGGAAATAGAACAAGACTCTTTTTTTATGCAACAATTAAAAAAACACTTGACGAATTATCATTACTGAACTATGAAAGTAGCCTAGATATCCTAGGGGTATTTAGCCATCGCTATTCTTTTTTATTACATATTCGATTAATGGGTTTGTACTTATTTTTAATTTCATCATTATCTTAGTAGATGCTGCAATTATAAGTTGCATAATTTCAACAAATAAACTTACACAAAACCTATGAACATAGTTTTTTTAGCTAAATCTTGATAACTTTCCTGATCCCGTAATATCCAAGACATCATCTTGTGGTTTGGAAAACTCTAAAGGGAAAATCCCAATCAGATGAACTAGCCAATACAGGAATAGACACATTCCTCATATTTATTAAATATTATTCTTTAAATAATTATAATGTAGTAACATTTTACTAATTTTAAGAAATAGTATTTTATTTTTTATATTATTACATTATAATTAGAATTATTAATATTTAATTATTTACATAATTAATATAATGATATATAATTAATTAGAGTACTCTAAACAATTTAATATTAATTTCTAGATGAAATAGAGATGTTTAATTATTTGCTATTGAACTAGATACGTTAAAAAAGGTGGATTTTAATGAAAAAGAATTTATCAATATTATTAGGCATTTTATTGATTATATCAATTTCGATAAATACATATTATTTTTTGAAAAGTAATACTACAGTATCCGAACAGAACCAAAAGTATTTTGATAAATACAAAGATAGTATTATTTATGATTTCCAATATAATGACTATAAAGAAGTGACAAAAAGTTATAGCCACTTACTTTCTCTTCCAGTAAACAAACCAGATGAATATTTTATAAATAGACAAAAATTATTTATATATAATGATGATACTTCTAATATAATTATTACTGTAAGTTTAACTGTAAGTGAATGTAATAAAGTTAATAACAATGAATGGGTTCATAGTTATAATATATCACCAAAAATAGTTAATAAATTCTCAAAGCAAAACGATATTTTAATTTCTCAAGTAGCTAATGTTGCCGTAGCAAGTCAATCATTCAATTTAAATGGATGTAATGTAACGGTTATGGCAATATCTGATAGTTCAGGAGTCGAAAATAAAGTAGCACAAGAGTTAATAAATTTTAACAATAACTTGATATCATTTTTAAACCAATTAAAGTAAGAAGATGTTTATTTGAAAAAATTATTTGCACTCAGTTTAATTTGTGTGCAAAAATATTAATCTAATAAGAAAGAGCAACTGAAAGTGTTATTAGTTTCAGTCGCTCTAATTCTTTTTCATTATCAATGCCTTAACTTAATGACATTGGCTGAAAAGCTCTTTTTGTTATCTATTTTATAACGATTTCATATAACATTCTTCACCCTCTAAGGAATCTAATTCAAATCCCATCTTCAATAGATATTTGATATGCTGCTCATTTGAAGAAAAACTTACAAATTTGTAGTAGCCTTTATCAGTAAAATATTCTTTATTCTTGTCAAAAACATATTTTGCTATCTTAAAATCCCTGTATTCAGGAACCACAAAATCTAGGTTTATTTTAAGTGTATCATCATTGAGTTTTGTTGACATAAATATACCTGCTGGAACCATGTTTCTTAGAATGTAGAATGCTACATCTGAATCTTCGATACTGAATTCGGATTCTGAGAATTTATCAATTTCATCTTTATAAAAATCAAGGAAATAGTCATAATAAAGTGAACGTTTTTTTATAGGTAGTATTTTAAAATATTCCTTATAATTATATATCTTGAATAGGAAATAAATATTAATGATGCAAATACCCAGATTCATTAATCCTACAGGTAAAGCACCTATTAAAAAACCATATAATGAAAATAAAATAGAACCTAATAGACTTATCCATCTCAATTTTATTATGGAACTCATAAGTAAAGATATTAATACAATAAGTGAAGCTAAATAACCTAGCCATTCAAGCCAATTTTCCATGATGTGACTCCTCTCTAGTATAAGTGTTGTGATGTTAGGTTATTTCGTTTTCTTCTTGAATTATTATTGCCATTTTCATAAAATATTATTTTTGTGAGTAATTCATATACAAAGACTGTTGAAAAAATTTATATGACACAGAGTAAAGTGTTTGATGATTTGTTTTATTATAACAGATGAACCAAATTAATAAAAAGGACATTTTGGGTTGTTTTAATAAAAAAATATCGGTAGGAGTTCTCATTGATAGATAAATATTTAACAATCTTATGAATGCGTTGTTAAATACCTTTTTTATTTTACTAATACAAGTTATAATATTTTATAAAGGAAAATTACAATCCTAATACTAATATATATGTAAATACCTAAAGTTACTTTAGGTAGGAAGGGGCAGATTATGAGGTATAGTATCACAGATTTAGCAGAAATTCTTGGATGTACCACTAGCGCCATCCATTATTATGAAAAGGAAAACCTGATAAAGGTAGAAAAAGAAAAAAATGGTCATCGTTATTATAATGTAGTAGATGTATTCAGAATGCTGTCTTATGCCAAGTATCGTTCTATGGAAATCCCTATGAAAACTATTATTACACAGTTTGGTGGAGATGAAAATAATTATAAAATAATAGAAGAAAGAGAAACAAGATATCAATTGGAAGCAATTAAAAAGGCTAAGTATTATATGAATCTAGCAGATGCCATCGAAGATCATCTTGTCAGTATAAGAAGAATTGAACAACTCTTGAATAAATATGAGTTCGCTCAATCGCCAGAAGTTACTGTTATGTGTGATGATGAGTGTGGGTGGTTGTCGAAGAAACGTAGCTCACAGAAAATAATCCATGAATGGGTAAAAGCCATGCCAGTGGTTCAGTTAGGCGTAATTGATGAAAGAATGGGTATGAGCAATTTTGGATATTTGGTAAGGACTAAGAAACTAGAAGAATTAGAATTACCAAAGGGATTATATACAAAACAATTAAAAGGCACATCTTGTCTACATACAATAGTAGTAGCTGATGAAGATTTTACTATAAAACCTCAAAAAGTATTTGAAAAGGCATTTGATTATGCAAAGAGCAAAGGTCTTGAAATCGGAGAAACAGCTTGGGGTAAGATACTATTAGTAGAAGTGGAAAAGGAAGCAAAACTCCATCCATATATAGAATTATGGATTTCGATAAAAATATAACAATATCCTCTTGCAAGTAAAGTTCCTTTATGTTCTATACTGAAATTAACATCAAAATTAGATGTAAATAATTGATAGAAAAATACATTTAATGTAATTTCAGGAGGGTGAAAGATATGAAGGAAAAGTATAAGGTGCTTTATGACCCAATTAAAATTGGAGAATTGGAAATTAAGAACAGATATGTCCTTGCTCCAATGGGACCAGGTGGAATGTGTAACGCAGATGGTAGTTTTAATGAAAGAGGAATAGAGTTCTATGTGGAACGTGCAAAAGGTGGAACTGGATTAATTATGACCGGTGTAACAATGGTAGAAAATAACATTGAGAAATGTGCATTACCATCTATGCCATGTCCTACAATCAATCCACTGAATTTTATTACAACAGGTAATGAAATGACAGAAAGAGTTCATGCTTATGGTTCAAAAATCTTTTTACAATTATCAGCAGGATTTGGACGAGTTAGTATTCCGTCTATAGTAGGAAAAGTAGCCGTAGCTCCATCGCCAATACCACATAGATTTTTACCAGGAGTTACTTGCCGTGAATTGACTAACCAGGAAGTGAAAGATTATGTCAAGGCATTTGGTGAATCAGCAGCTATTGCAAAAAAAGCTGGATTTGATGGTGTTGAAATACACGCAGTACATGAAGGATATCTATTAGACCAATTTGCCATATCTTTCTTCAACCATCGTACAGATGAATACGGTGGATCATTGGAAAATCGTTTAAGATTTGCTTGTGAAGTAGTACAAGAAATCAAGAAACGTTGTGGAGAAGATTTTCCAGTATCTCTTAGATACAGTATAAAGAGCTTCATCAAGGATTGGTGCAAAGGCGGATTACCAGAGGAAGAATTCGAGGAAAAAGGAAGAGATATTGAAGAAGGAATGGAAGCGGCGAAATTACTTGTTGCAGCAGGATATGATGCATTAAACGGAGATGTAGGATCTTATGATTCATGGTATTGGAGTCACCCACCAATGTATCAAAAGAAAGGATTATACCTTCCATATAATGAGATACTTAAAAATGCTGTAGATGTACCTATTATAACAGCAGGTAGAATGGATGACCCTGAATTAGCTAGCGAAGCCATAATATCAGGACAAACAGATATGATTGCGTTAGCAAGACCACTTCTTGCAGATGCTGATATACCTAATAAGATATTTGAAGATAAATGTGAAACCATCAGACCATGTTTATCTTGTCAAGAAGGATGTATGGGAAGATTACAGACCTTTGCAACAGTTTCTTGCGCAGTAAATCCTGCATGTGGACGTGAAAAGGATTATGGGTTAGAAAAAGCAGAAAACATCAAAAAAGTTCTTATCGTAGGTGGTGGTGTTGCAGGAATGGAAGCTGCAAGAGTAGCGGCTATTAGAGGACACAAGGTGACATTGCTTGAGAAAAACGGTTATCTTGGTGGAAACATAGTTCCAGGAGGAGTTCCAGATTTTAAAGAAGACGATCATGCACTTATTAAGTGGTATGAAGTTGCCCTAAAAGATTTGGGAGTAGATATTAGATTTAATGTAAATGCTTCAAAAGAGACTATAAAAGATTTTTCCGCTGATGAAGTACTAATAGCAACAGGTTCTAACCCAAGAGAATTAGCTATCAAAGGTGCTGACAATGTTTACGTTGCTGAAGACGTGCTAATGGGAAAAGAAGCTGTTGGAGAAAAAGTTGCAGTTATTGGTGGAGGTCTTGTTGGTTGTGAAACAGCCCTTTGGTTAAAACAACAAAACAAAGAAGTCACTATCATAGAAATGCAAGATGATATTCTTAAGATAGGTGGACCTCTATGCCATGCTAATCACGATATGCTTCATGAGCTAATCAAATACAATAAGATTGATGTTAAGACAAATACTTATATAAGCGAAAAATCAGAACAAGGTTTTGTGCTAAATGCAGATGGACAAAAATCAATTATTGATGTTGATAGTATCATTGTTGCTATTGGATATTCTTCACAAAAAGATTTATTCAATGATATTAGATTTGATATTCCTAATGTAAGATTAATTGGAGATGCTAACAAAGTACAAAATATTATGTATGCTATTTGGAATGCATATGAAGTAGCTAAGAATATCTAAAATGTTTTATGTAGAGAGTGTGTAGAAGATTAATTATTAATATAGTACACATATATGAAGTGAGATAAAAAAAGATAAGCCTCCATTGTGATATATTTCAATGTATATCATACTGGAGGTTTATTGTATATCAGGACTATTTGATTATAAGCTATTAGTTTTTATTTATGAATTTGATGTTCAGAAAGGTATATATAATTACATAAAGGGATATAAAGTTCTGAAAAGGGTTGAAAAAACATTTCGAGTATGATATCATAAAGAAAAAGAAAGGCGATGATACAATGGAAAATAAGTTTTACACAGTAGATCAGGTTGCTGATATGTTGAAGATTCACCCTAAAACAGTCCGAAAGTATGTAAGAGAGGGGAAATTAAGAGGTACAAAGGTTGGAAAGCAATGGAGGGTTACAGGACATGATTTGAGTCTGTTTATGGAAGGTGAAGAGAATATTGTTCCTGAAAACTTCCATGAAGTAACACATGATTACTCTGTTTCAAGTGATAAATCAAGTAATGGTAATGACAAGATTTCTGTTTCTACAGTAATTGATATTGTAGTTAAGAATAAAGATGAAGTAGATAGAATTTCAAATACTCTAGTAGCGGTTATGAATTCAAAAGACCCTGAGTATGGAAACTCAACAATCAATATTCAATATATTGAAAAATCCCATAAATTGAGAGTTATGTTATGGGGAACAATCTATTTTACTGAAACGTTACTAAGCTGTGTATCTGTACTAATAGAGAATAATGATTAAGAGAGAGGGAGATGAAATGAAAACTAAATCAATTTTTAAATCTGATAAAGGAAAAGCTTTGATAATTGATCATTATGATAATCTAATAAAAAAATGGCCAGTGGACAAAGAAATCATTAATGTGAATACAAGCTATGGTAATACATTTATTATTGCAAGTGGAGATATAGCAAGTAAGCCTGTTATTTTACTTCATGGTTCTTCAACTAATTCTGTCATGTGGATGGGAGATGTTGAAAAACTTAGTGAAACCTACAGAGTGTATGCGATAGATATAATTGGAGAATCTGGAAAAAGCGATGAGAATAGACCAGATATGAATGGTGACCATTATGGAAAGTGGTTAGATGAGGTCATAGATGATTTAAATATTGAGAAAGCAATAATTATTGGAAATTCACTTGGAGGCTGGATGGCATTAAAATATGCTACTTATAAGCCTGAAAAAGTTGAAAAGCTTGTTTTGTTAGCTACATCAGGTATCACTAACGCTAAGATATCTTTTATGTTCAAGGTTATGCCATTAATGCTTTTAGGTGAAAAAGGAATCGATAGAATAAATCAAATTGTGTATGGTAATGAAGTCATACCTGAAGAAGCTTTAGAGTTTGGTAAGCTAATAATGAAGTATTATAGACCACGTATGGGATCTTTGCCAGTATTTACAGATCAAGAATTAAGTAAATTAACAATGCCTACGCTATATATGGGAGGAGAAAATGATGCATTATTGCCTACTAAGAAAATAGCAGATAGAATTAGTAAACTTATTCCAAAAGGTAAGATTAAGGTTTTAAAGAATACGGGACATGTGTTGATTAATGTGGTTGAGGAGGTAGTAATTTTTTTGAATGGATAGTTATTGAAGAAGATATTGATGAGATTTTACAAGAGAGCGAAATAGGGAAAAAATCTTTATAACACTAGTATTTATGATTGAGTGTTAATAAAGATTTTTTTGTAGATAATACTAGGTAACTCATATATATTAAGATCACACATTAACTCATAGTTAAAATGTTAATATAATTATGTAATATTTTTATGTTTTTTTATTTTATTACTAGACATAATTGATAATTTTGAAAATACTTAGTTTTTCAGTCTGATTTTACATTCTTTATAAAATTTACTTTGAATATTTTTAAATATCGATATACAATTTTATATAGTAACAAAGATATTTGTTCGATTTTATTATTATTAGTAATACGTTATATTGATAACAAGTATTTTGATGTATATTAAAATAGTCTTATATTATTTAATGATTTATTATAAAAACACAAAAATATTAAATATAAGTTAATTATTGACAAAATATTTAGTTTGGTATATTATGTTAATGATTTTAAAATAAATTAAAAGGATGAGATTATTATATTTTTTAAAAGATTTATATTTGTTATAAAATTATTTTTAATATTTATTGCAATAATCATTTTAACAAATAGATATACAATTAATAATTGCATTAATTTACCGATTAAAGGGTTTTCTTTAGAAGAATATCTTGAAAATTTTGGATTAAAAGATATTAGGGATAGAGGATATCTTGGTGAAGATGTAACTATAGCAGTAATTGATACTGGAATATATGTACATAGTGATTTGAAATATAATATTAAATATTTTGTAGATTTTGTAAATGGAAGAAAAAAACCATATGATGATAATGGACATGGTACTAAAGTTTGTGGAATAATTGCAGGAACGGGATATCAGAACAATGGAAAATTTAAAGGCATTGCTCCAAAATCAAATTTAGTAGTTTTAAAAGCTTTAGATGAAGATGGTTTAGCTAACATAATTGATATACAAAATAGTATAAGATGGATTATTGATAATAAAAAAAAATATGATATTAAAATAATATGTTTATCATTGGGATTTGAAGATTTTAATGAACATTATTCAGTCAATCCTTTATATGATATTATTGTAGAAGCGAAACAAAACGGACTATTAATTGTGACGTCTGCAGGAAATAATAATGATATTATGTATCCTGGTATAATACCTGATGTTCTAACAGTTGGTAGTATTGATTACAATAAAAGATTAGATACTTATAAAATAGCTACATTTTCAAGTCCATTGGTAGATTTTGATGAATATAGTAAGCCTGATATATATACTTTAGGAACAAATTTAATAACAACAAATTATAATAATAATTATTCAACTGTTTCCGGAACTTCATTTTCAGCTGCAATAGTTGCAGGACAAGCTGCTTTATTTTTTAATAAATATAATGAATTAAATAATGAAGAAATCAAGAATAAAATTATTGAATTATCAAAAGAAAAAATTTTATATTTTTCAAAGGAGAAAAGAAATGACAGTGAAAATTGGATGTTGCATAAATCTAAAAATCATATCTATTATTTTAATAATCAGTATAATTTTAATTAATTATATTGATTTATCAACAAAAGAAGAACAATTTATTTCTAATCTTAAATTAGAAGATGGAGATTTGTATAATTTACAAAATATTATTAATAAAACCCGTAATGAAGATGAAGGATATGGTTTTCTAATAGAAGAATTAAGTATGTCGAATAATTATTATACAACTTATTTTGTAAGTGAAACAATAAAAATATTAAATGAGCATAAATATATAAATAACTACATTAATGAATTACCATTATTTAACTCAAATATGGAATTAGATAATTTACCTAATATTTATTATTGTGTTAATGTTAATTATAATAATATTAGTAACAATAAAACTGTAGTTAAAAATATTAGTAAATATATACTATCTTTACAAACTAAAGTTGGAACTTTTGCTTTTGAAGAAATTGAGAAAAAAAGCAATGAAATATGTGAATTATATTTATCAACTTATATGGCAACATCCATAATTTGTCGATTAGAGTTACAGTATAAATTTGATACAACACAAAAATGGTTAAATGATCAATTTGAATTATTAATAGAAAAAAATACCTGTAGTGAAGCTGATATAGGTAATATATTATTATTGATAAAAATTAGTAAGCTTATAGATTATGATTATTATAATTATATTAACAAAATATATAATTTGTTTTGTATATTTGAAAATAATATTATTAATAAACTAGAAAAAACAAATGATATACCATTATATATTATAGATATATATATTGACTTGAAAGGTATTTTATTTGAAAATAATTTAAATACTAAATTAAATAACGATATTATATTACAGTATATACTTTCTACACAAAATTCAAATGGTGGTTTTGGAATGATTCCTAATACAGATACACATATATTACCAACATTTTTAGCAATAAAAGCTTTATCATATTATGATTATAAAATTCCAAATTTAGATAAATTACTAAATTTGTTTAATAGGTTCAAACTGCAGAACAATTTTTACTTACCAATCTCAAAAATAGATAGTGATATAGTTAATACATATTATGCAAATGAAATATGTAAAATGTTAGATTTTAAGCAAAATGATATTAATAACTATTTAATTAATTATAAACAAACATTTTTATCATTAGAACTAAATGAAAAATTTTATTATTATAAGTTAGTTCTTGAATATAAAATATATGATTCTATTGATAATGTAAACTTAAAAAAAGATATTAAAAAAATAGTTGATAATTTATCTGATAATAATATAATGTTATTATATAATTATTTAAAATTATTGAAACAATATAATTTGAATAATACAATATTAGATGAAATTCAAACAAAACAAATTATAGACTATATTTTAGAAAAAGAATGTAAAAAAGAAAAGAATACAGAATTGTGTATATTTTTGAATTGCATACATACATCAATTATGTCATTTGTTGAATATACTGATACTAACTATTATAAAGAAAGAATGAATCTTCTAATAAATTCAACTGAATCAATAATTAATAATGATAATACAAAAAATTTATTTTATTTATATATTATTATTTCTACTTATGATGAATTTGAACTAATAATAGATAAAGAATTATTAGATTATATTAATATACAACTACATAATTGCTATAGAGGTAATGGTTTATTTAATAATTGTGATACTGAACAAACATCTTTTGTTAGTACATATCATGCAATATGGATAGTTAAAAATATCTCTAAATTAACTTTAAGTTCACTAAATAATTAATATATAGTTAAAAAAAATAGGAGGAAATAAAAAATGAAAAAGATTATAGTTTTAATGATGTGTGGAGTACTATTTTTATCATCAACTGTGTGTTATGCAAAAGAAAGTGATGTATCTAAAGTAAAATCTATAAAAAATATAAGACTAGATCAAAAAACTAGAAAAACATCTAAATTAGTAACTATTGATAGTAATGGAAAAGAGGTATATGGATTTAAAGATATTAATAAAAAAGACATAAAGATAGCTCATAATTATATTATTAATTTAACTAAGAAAGCAAAAGCTCAGGATACTAGTGTTCATGCCCCTGATTTAAATGTAGAGTATTATGGAAATGATACTGGATATGATTTAAATAGTAATGATGCTATGGCTTATACTTGGGGAAAGATACTAGTAACAACTTCTGGAATGACTTGTAATTATAAAACATGGGGAGGTACAAGTGGATATTGGACTAGTGACGATTTCCAAAAAATGAAACTACATCAAAAAGTTACGGTTAATAAATTTGGTTTTGGAGTTACAATTAGTTGGCCACCTTCTTTAAAGATAGACCATTCTTCTACGTCAAAAGGTTGGACTTCTGAGCTAATGACAATTAATCCAGCAGCTACTTCTCATGAAGAATTTAATATAACTTCAACTTTAGGAGTTAGTGGAGTTACTAGTGTAATTTATCAAGATAGTGCAGACATTTATTTGAATGGTTCAGGATATATCTATACTCCTGATACATATCTTAAATTTCATTCATAAATGTTATAATAAAAATACTAGACATTATATTATTTAGTGAAAATTCAACAGAATTAAAAAAATATTAATTCTGTTGAAGTCTATTTATCATTATAAAAAAAATTAAAGAGGAGATAGATTAATGAGCAAAAAAGTAAAAATTGTATTATTTTTTGTTGCAATAATAATAATATTTTATTATTATAACTCAAATAAAAATAGAGTAATATATTATGCACCAAATAGTGATCAAGTTAAGCAATTTATTGAAAGAAAAAAAATTTTACCTTTGGATATAGAAAACACAAAGGAATATTCGATAATATTGTTTGAAAATAATAGTTTACAAGGATATTATTTATTGTATACTGATTTAAATGATAGGCTATATGAAAAATACGTAAGTGGTATATATAATGATACCAATAAAAATAAAATATCTATTAGCGGTATGGAATCAGGGTATGCGTTTATTACAATCATTATAACTGATGAAAAGATATATAATAAAGCATCTAAAGTTGTAGTTCAATTAAATAATCAAAAAAATATTGAAGAAAAAATTGAGTCAAAAGGGATAATAATTATGATGGGTGAAGATAACCAGTGGAATGTTATCAATATATATGACCAAGATGGCAACTTATTATATACTCAAAAACGTTAATTTAGTATTGGTTATATTATATAAAAAAATCCGAATAATTGTAAACTAAGTTTAATATATTAGTAATACAGTTTGTTTATTGTTTGCCAATACCACACTTTAAATCACCTATAACAAATATAGTAATAGTTAAGAAATTATTCTAATAATATTATACTTTGGCTTATTTCTATAATACTATTATTGTTACATAATTAACAATTATGTTAGAACCATTAATTCGTATTCTAAACATTATAACTATCGGATACTATAGGTGATATGAAATTTTTATCATATTTTAATAATTCCCACAATCTTATTATCTAACTCAAAGCTCTAGTTTTCTTGTATATTTTCACTAATCACTAGTATAAAATGAAAGGTATTAATAAGCTTACCATTTAAGCTAGCAACAATAGAACGATAATATAAGTCAATAATTGAACAAATGTAACGTTTGCGTCCATCAGCTAGAAATATATATGTAAAATCTGTACACCATTTTTCATTTGGTTTTGTTGCAGTAAAATTTTGTTTTAATATATTAGTATATAGTTTATGTTTTTTACCATGAATATAACTAGGTAGCTTTTTTCTTTCGATAGAATAAAAGCAAGATCTTGATTCATATATTTATGTACCGTTGGATAACTAAGAATAATCTATTCTTTCACCAGCATTCTCTTTATCTGACGATATCCGAAAATATCATTATTGTCTTTGTAAATCAGCTTAATTTTATCATAAACTGCTGATTTTTTTGCATTATAATTTTCTTTGCGTTTTTTCAAAAAGTCATAATAAGTATTAGGATAAATATTAATCTTTTTTAATAACCACCTAACACCGGATTAAAGATTATTTTCTTGAATGAATAGATACTCCTCTAATCTATTTTCTTAGCAAAGAATGTCGCTACTTTTTTTAAGAATTTATTTTCCTTTTCAAGTTCCTCCAATTGTTTGAGTAATTTCTTGTTTACCAGCATATAATCATATACCTTCGGGAGTTGATTGGCATTCTTCACTATATGCTTTACACCAAGTTTTAATAGCTGTTTTTGATATACCGTATTCTTCAGAAATACTTTTTACGGTACGACCATCTTCTAACCGTAATCTCACTATATGTTTTTTTAATCCTTCATAATATTTTTTACACATATTTATGCCCCATTTCTTATAATTAATGTTATATCAAAAAACCATTCATGTTACAATTATATTTTATTACATCAAAGGTATAACCTCTGTAATGATATGAAAATGCCAAATAGATTATATACCAGTCAGTGGCGTGTTGTTTTTCAATGGTTTTATCCCAATTAGATACTACTACTAATACAGTAACATCTGTTATACTAGATTCAATTAAATTACCACAGAAACAACATTAATATATGCTTTTTTCATTTGTATTATCTCCATCCATAATTTTTTGCAAGTCTTTCAAATGTTTTTTGGCTTATATTTTTAATGCTGTTAATACAACGTTTTCGCTCTCAATTATTACATTAAATTTACTATTCCCACTACTCTTTATAAATACACCTGCTCCATCCCCTTGATTCATTATTTTATCTAGAGTTAACTTTAATACTTTACTAATAAAATTATTTGATGCATTATAAACTGTACTGTATTAACATTGTAATTTTTATACTTCGGTTATTATTATTGCTTCAACTATTGGTTGTCTTTGTGAATCTGCAAGGTCATTAGGAATCATGTCAATCATAGGTGTAATATTATTTATAAATTCAGATTCCCATTCTCTAGGGGTATAAGTATACGGTCTGCCTTCTGCACTATCTATAATTTTTTTAGTTAAATCATAGAATTCGTCTTCTCTAAGACGTTTATTACCTGAACCTTTTTCACTACAATAAGTTCTAGGGTTTATTAAGTTTTAGGATTATTCTATAGGCGTATAAATTCAGTATATCGCCTCTGAAACTATTCTCTATTATCAAGCTTTAATACACAGGGAAATTTCAAAATTACTCATCCCCTAAACTATAGTTTGATTAATAACAGTTAATAAATAGCGTAATAACAATATCGATGAATTTATATGCATACTTGTAAAACGTTGATAAAATTTATTGTACATAATGACCTCGCATTAAATTTAGTAACATAAATTTAACATTAACAATAAAATAAACTAAAATAAATGTCATATCTAGATAATAAAATTGTATTTATTTTATTTTTTCGATTTTTTTGTAACCTTTTTGTGTTTTTAGCCCTTATATAATTGAGAGGGTTTTTAATACAAATATAAATTAAAGAAAAGGAAGATTAAAAAATGAGAAAAATTAAATTATTATTATTAACAGTTTTATTGACATCAGTACTATCTATGGGAGTTAATGCTCAAGAAAATCAAATCAAAGTGAAAGATATTAGGGTAGGGCATACATTTCTTAGATCTATGGCCAAACCAAAAGATGATCCATTAGCTTATATTTCAGATTTTATAACTGACTCAGAGTCTTGTTTAAGTATTAGTAGTTCAACTTCTTCTACTATGACCTGTGATAGCTTGAAATTAGAAATTAATGTTCAAGAGAAAAAAGATGGCTCATGGGATACTGTAAAAACGTTTACATATACAGAATATAATACGTGTATGATTAGTAAAATACCTTGTTATCATGAAATAAATGTAGGTTCAGAATATAGACTTAAAACATACCATTATGCAACTGTCGATGGAACTAATTATTTGGATGTAAATACAACAGCTTCCATTACTGTTAAATAAATATAATATATTCAATAAGCTTAGTATTATAAATTTATTAAATAAATACTAAGCTTATTGAATATTAGTAATGTAATGACATAGTTATGTCTAATACTTCTTGTTTACTATTTCCTTGTACTTCAAATTCAATATCACCTATAACAAATAAACTAATGGTCAAAGCGTCATTTTGAATGATATTATACTCTATATCATTATTATTAAAAGTTTCAATGTCAAATAAATCTTGATTATATTTAACTAAACCAGTGGAATCTCTATCAGTAATATATTTTTGGTTTATTTGTATAATTCTATTATCATTACTGCACATATAAATAATTATATTAGTACCAGAATCATTCTTATTTATATTCTGAACACTGAAATTATGTGGTATTATCGGCGATATAAAATTTCTATCACCATTGTCATTAATTTCTACTATCTCATTATCTAACTCATAATCTCTATTTTCTTCAGAATTCTTATATTCTCTAGTATAAAATTCAATTGTGTTATCATTTATATTATAAAATAATCTTTTAAATAAACTAGCATTACTAGACAAATCTAATGAAATTAGCATAATTAATAGTAGACTTGCCGTGACAACAGATTTATATCTTCTCCCAACTATATAGTTTCTTTTTAACTGGTTTTGATGTATTTCTTTAATGGTATCGTTCCATATCTTGTCCTTTATTTCTTCATCAATATATGTACTATCATTACTATTTTTTAGATATATACTCAATTTTTTATTTATTTCTTGATTGGTTTTCTTTTTGTGGTTTTTCATAAGTAAAATCCCTTCTGAAATTTTATAGCAGTTCTCTATTTATTTAGCTAAGAAATATTTATTGAATAATTAAAACATTAACTTGCTATATATTATTATAGGTTATAATAAATTTTAAGATATTTTAATAATAATTATTGTTTCAATAATTATATTATAACAATTATTATAATAATTAACAAGAGAAGCTTGTAATAGTATTTAAATAATTGTACAAATATTAAATTTAAGCTATTAATGATTTAAAAAAACATATTTGGAGATAGATAGAGAATCGTCATTAAAATTCATAAAAGAATCTAATTCCTAAGAAATAGAGATAATTGTTTATTAGAAAGCGGCATATATAACTTTTTAATGGGAATATATGCCGTTTCTATAAAAGATAGTAATGAATCTTTAAGGGTTTTATGTTTTGTTTTATACTATAAAAACCTCATACAATCTTATTATAAATTAGTATAAAAATTATAAATAGCTGTATACGCTTCTTCATAAGTAAATTTGCTCTTTGGTGAAAATACTTTATCTCCACCTATAGCTATAATTTCTTTTGAAGATACGTAATTGATACTTTCTTTAGCCCAGTTACTGATTTTATTACTATCAGCATATTCATAAACAATATAATCTGAATCTTTTCCTAATACAGATGCAGTTTTATATAGTATCGTCGCAACTTGTTCTTTTGTAAGAAGTCCTTCTGGGTCAAATCGCCAATCGCTTACACCATTTATTATACCTAATGAATGTAGGTCATAGATTGATTCATTACTTGTATCACAAAAAGGATTGTTAGTATCAACTTTATATACTCCACCTTGACCAAAACTATCAAGATAGTACCAGTCTTTTTTCAAACCTTTACTTTCAACAAATTCTTCTAGAGTCATCTTGGTTTCCTTTTCTATCAGATTAATAATAAGTTCACAAAAATCTAAACGTGTTATGTTTGAAGTATATAAACCTTCAAATGTGTCTCCCTCAGGAATTAATCCTGATTCAGCAGCATTATTACATGTAACTTTAGCAAAATCGCTTGGGGTTTGGGGTATTGCTCTTCCCCATAGATTATCTAGACTTGTTACACTTTTTGCCTTGGATACTAATACATTATTTAATAAATCAATTTTTTGTTTTAACGGAAGGTCGCCTTCTTCCATAAGCATGGTTCTTAATCGTACAGGTGAATTACCAGCTATGACTTCAAATAGAGTAGCAAAGTCTTCAGAATAATTTTTTGTACTATAATCCCTTACAAAATATTTGTAATGAGAATCAGTCCATTCTTCACAACCTTCATTCTTATAACTTAATCCAGCGTTGATACTAGTCCATTCTTTTTTGAGTTTATTATAACCATAGATATCACTTATGTATTTATGAACGTAATGTCCCATTTCATGAGCAATTGTCCATTCTGCAAAGCTATTACCAATAGGGTTTGGATAGTAATTCAGATAAATATGTTTGCCGCTATCAGAAAAACTTCCACCAAGACTTGTTTGTTTATATATAAATCTTATGTTAGTCTTGATTCCTTTTGACTTATAATAAGAAGTCATTTCTTTAATCAATCCGTCTGGAAATCTAGAATAAATTCTATCCATCATTTGAAGTAATGAATCTTTTGGCCAAAAGCCTTCTTCTACTGATATAGTAACACCATATTTCTTCTCAAGTTGTGGTATATCCATTTTAGGATAAACCATCTTAAATGTTTCTTTAGAATCCTTGGATGTATTGCTAGAAGCAGTTCCCTCATAACTGAGTGATGCAAAATTATTCCAACTAGCAAATGCCTGATTAGGGATAAGAAGAATGATGCCTATAAGCAGACAGGAAATAATTAGTTTGTTTTTCATAATGCTACCTCCGATATTTATTAAGTGTAATATATAGTACATTAAATCAATAGTTTTTTTATCTATGTAATCAGTTATTGAAATTAGTTCTAAAAATTACATATTTCGATATATTATTTAATTTAACATAAATATATTTTATAAGTGTTTAATAGTAATGTCAATTAAAGTTTGAAAAACTAGATGTTTATATAACTGAGAGATTTTTTTGTCTTATCCATACTATCAATTTATGTTATACACAGTCAGTGAGATATTTATATTTTTAATCATTTTGTGTTATTGTATATTAATTAGAAAAAAAGTATACTCATAATAGATTTAAAAAAGCCGCTAAATGGCTTTAATACTAGCTATATATATAGTACAGAATAATACAATGAAAGAAGAAGGTGAATAAATATGAATATAACAAAAGACAAAAATGTTACTGATAGTGGAATTAGTAGCATTCTATTTAATATTAAGAAATACAAATATTTCTATATTCTTATATTACCAGCAATTCTATATACCCTTATATTTAACTATTTGCCATTAGGTGGAGTCATAATGGCTTTTCAAGATTTTGATATCATTAAAGGATTTAGTGGTAGTGAATGGGTAGGGCTTGAGAATTTTATAAAGATATTTACAATGCCAAACTTTATATTAGCAATAAAGAATACTTTCATATATAGTGGTACAATATTGTTCCTAGGATTTCCGTTACCAATAATATTAGCTTTGTTATTCAACGAATTAAGGAATTTACGATTTAAAAAAGTTGTACAGACTATTAGTTACATGCCTTATTTCCTTTCATGGGCATCAGTAGTAGCCTTATTCTATGGTTTCTTTGCAATCAATGGTTCCTTCAATGATATGAGAGTCTGGTTATTTGGAGGAGGTATTGAGAGAATTAATATTTTTATGGATGCAGGTAATTTTCTTAAAATAATATTCTTTTCTCATATCTGGAAAAATGTAGGGTGGAATTCAGTAATATTCTTAGCTTCAATAGCTGCTATCAGTCCTTCGCTATATGAAGCAGCAATAGTAGATGGATGTGGCAGATTCAAGCAGATATGGTACATAACTCTACCTAGTCTATTGCCAACAGCAATTATCATCTTGATCTTAAATACAGGAAGTCTTATAGTTTCCAACTTCGAACAAGTGTATGGGTTGCAGAATCTATTTATACAAGAACAGACAGAGGTTATCAACACTCTAGTATATAGGCAAGGTCTTAATATTGGTAATTATTCATTAGCTACAGCTTTTGGACTTACACAAGGGATAGTATCCTTTCTAATCGTATTTGTAGTAAATAAAATAGCAAAAAAACTTTCTGGTATTTCAATATGGTAAAGGAGAACGTAATATGATAAAGGTTAAAAAGAAGATTAATGGAAGTTCAGTATTTGATATTTTTAATATCGTAATTATGATTTTACTTTGTATTGTTACAGTTTATCCTTTTCTCAACCAACTTGCTCTATCACTGAACACTGGTAGTAATGCGAGCTTTGGAGGAATCACTATATTTCCAAGAGAATTCACAATGGATAATTTTAAGACACTAATCACTAACCCTAGTATTAAAGATGCTATCATAGTTTCTGTTACAAGAGTAATAGCTGGTACAGCTATTGGGTTAATAGTAACAACAAGTGCGGCTTACACTATGACATGTAAGAAGTTACCAGGCAAAAATTTCATTATATGGTTCCTATTATTACCTATGTTCATAAATGCAGGTATAATTCCTAACTTCATACTTTTTAGGAAACTTCATTTGATTAATAATTTCTTGGTCTATATAATACCTGGTTCATTTGTATTTTATAACATGATAATTATACGTACTTTCATGCAGGGTATACCAAAGAGTCTAGAGGAATCTGCATATCTGGATGGTGCTAATGAGATACAAATTCTGTTCAAGGTTATTTTACCTTTATGTAAACCAGTTATGGCTACTATATGCTTATGGGTAGCAGTAGGTCATTGGAATGATTGGATGAGCAATCTATTGTATATAACTAAAAACCATCTTAACACATTACAATATATCCTACTGAAAGTGGTAAAGGAAAGTGAAATGACACAGAGTATCTCAGAGACTGCGGCACTTACAGGCAAAGCTGTTTCAAAACCAACACCAGAAACTGTACGAGCTGCAACAATAGTATTAACAACTTTACCAATCATAATGTTATATCCTTTCTTGCAAAAGTATTTTGTAAAAGGTGTTACTATAGGTGCAATCAAGGAATAAAAAGTATAATATGAGGTTGTAAATAATACAGCTGATTAATTATAATAAATATAAATAAAAGGAGGAAGTACATATGTTTTTGAAAAAGACTAGAATATTGGGGACATTAATTGTATTAACACTTATTGTTAGTTTATTAGGTGGATGTGGCAAGAAAGAATCTGTAGATAGTTCTAATGTAGGAAAAGATGGAAAAGTAGCCACGAAAAGATTGCATTTAACAATGTGGTCAGCACAAGATACAGATTATATAGCATCAGAAGTACCTAAAAAAAATATAGTCAAGAGTTGGTTAACAAAAGAAACAAATGTTGATTTAGATAATATTTTCGGTAATGGAGGAGGTTCACTTGATAGTAAGTTGACACAACTTCTAGCAGCTGATAATTTACCACATATGTTAAGAACAAATGCACTGACACATCTTGCAAAATTGAATGAGGCAGAAAAATTATGGACGTTGACACCAGAAATGATGCAAGAATATGCACCTAACGTGTGGGAAAAGATACCTGATTATATGTGGGAACAAGCAACAGTAAATGGTAAGATAATGGGAATACCATTTAATCTAGGAGTTCAAAAAGGTATTAATGATAATATATCAGAAAAATTGTATGATGCAGCTAGTTTGCCTAATAGTGATGCTATGTTTGCAGCTCACACTTCTGTATGGGTTAGAGATGATATTCTTAAAAAGATATATCCAGAAGCTAAGACTTATGACGAATTAGTAGAATTATTAAATGAGAAGAACGAACCAATCGGTGAAGAAATCATGGATGTACCAATTAAGACTACTGAAGATTACGTAGACTTTTTCTATAAGATTAAAGAGCTTGAACTAAAAGAAGGAGATAAACCAGTTTATGCCTTTGGTTACAATGGTGGAGACAACTGGATGGCGTTATCATTTTTTGGTGCTGACTTAATGGGATATAGAGGTCATTTCTATACAGGTTCATGGGATCCAATCAACGAAAGAGTAAGAATGAACTTATTAGAACCTATATTCAAGGAATCAGCTCTTGTTCAAAACCGTTTAATAAGAGACAGAGTTTTTGAGCCAGAATCATTAGTTCATACACAAGCACAATTTGTTGAAAAAGTAAAAAATGGTTTATATGCATGTGCGATTTTAAGTTATGTAGGACAACCTGACATCATTAACAAAGAGTTAAAGGATGCAGGTAAGGACTTCCAATATCGTCCTCTATATACGCAAATCCCTAACAAAAAAGAATATCCAGACTATAACGAACGACCAACATGGTATGATATGGTAGGTTTATTGAAGACTATCAAAGAAGAAGATTTACCACAAGTATTAAATTGGATAGATGTTCAATTTACAGACGAGTTCGAAGATGTATATTATTGGGGAACAAAAGAAGAGGGATTATATACAGAAGAAAATGGTAAGAGAAAATTCAATGACGAAAAATTCAATAAGTATTTCGTGGATATGGATACAAGCAAAAGTAATCTAAGTGAATTTGAAGGTTTGGCTAATGATCAATGTACAGTATATACAAGATTCATGTTACAAAGTGAATATTATCCAGTAGTATACAATGACAACATAAAATATTTACCAACAAATATGTCAGGATTCAAGTTCAAGATGTCAAGTCCTCATGTTAAAGATTTAAAATATTTCCCACCAGCTCATCCATGGTCACCAGAATTTTCTGAGATACCAGAACTTCAAGAATTCTGGAATGCAAGACAACAGTGGGAAGATCCTTTTAAATTAGTTTTTGTTGCTAAATCAGATGAAGAATTCAACGAAAAATGGCAAAAAGCTACTGATACATTAAAATCTATAACTGATATAGATAAAATGCTTGACCAGATGACAGAAATAGCTAAGAAAGAAGCAGATAAGCTGAAAGAATTAAATAAGTAAGTTAATTTAAAAAAATTATGGGTTAAAGAGAGTAGAGTATAAAAAATGATGATTTCTAGGGATAGGGTCATCATTTTTTGGGTTGAAAATTATAGGGAATCATGTCGCTTTATGATAAAATATAATAAAGGGGGATTGTTTTTATGTATAATGTGTTGATAGTAGATGATAATCTATTAGATATAAAAGGTATGATAAATAATATTGAATGGGAAACTCTGGGGCTTAGAGTTTGTGGGACTGCTTTAGATGGTTTAGAGGGTTACAAGAAATCTATAGAATTAAAGCCCAATATAGTTATAACAGATATTTCAATGCCTAGATTGAACGGTATTGAAATGACTAGAAAAATAAAGGAAGAATTACCAGAAACCAAGTTCATTTTCATTAGCTGTTTTGATGAATTTGAATTTACCAAGAGTGCCATGGAATTGAATATTAATAGATATGTCCTAAAACCTATAGATGTAGATGAGTTGCAAGACGCTCTTATATATATGATTGGTATTTATCAAATGGAACTTGCTAAAAAGCTTGAAAAACAAGAATTAGAGAAAAAAATAAATGAAAGTTTACCTTTGATGATTGAAAACTTTTATTATGATTTAATATATGGAAAGATAAGAAATGATGATGATATCATTAACAGAATGAACTATCTAAATATCTATAGATCATTTAAATGCTACAATGTATTTTATATAGAAATTGATAACTACGAACTTAATTATTCTAATATTTCGGTAGAAGAAAGATATAAACTCATAGAAAGAGTCAAGTTCTGTGTAGAAGAAACGGTACTAAAAGAAAAACAAGGATTTGTCATAAAAAACGATTATAGAAGTGTAATTGTTGTTCTATACTTTGATGAAATAAAAGATGAAAAAGCTACACTTGATGAAAGTATAATATATGCCATCAATTGTAGGGAGTATATCAATAAAGTAGCGGATATGAATATAACGATTGGATTATCAGGAATATCCAATGAATTAAGCCACATTAACAATTTATTGAAAAACGCTCAATATGCTGTTGAATCAAAATTCTATAGTAGAGGAAATGCCATCATCATGGCTAATGAAGTCATGGAAAGAACTAATGAATGCGAATACGATCTAATTGAGATAAAAAATGAATTATCCCATATATTTGAGGAGATGGATAGAGATAAAGTAAACGGGTTTCTCCAAAAATACTATGGACAAGTAGAGAATCTCTCCACCAATCATTTAAAATCGTTGTCTTATTCTATCATCAACATAATTCAAGTATTATTATTAGAAAGAAATCTGAGCTTTAGTGATTTTGTGGATGATGAGTTCATTGTGTGGAAAAAACTATCAAGATTCGAAACTATTGTGGATATAAGACAATGGATCAACAATATCATATTAGGTATCATTGAGTTGATAAAAGAAAGAGAAACAAACAGGTATAGTAAGATTGTAGAAGATATCATAGAGATTATAGAGACGGAATATAGAGAGATTGATAATATAAGAGACATTTTGGATTCACTCTATATCAGCAGTAGTTATGCTAACCAAATATTCAAACAGCAAAAAGGAATAACCATTTTTGAATATCTAATCCAAACTAAGATAGAAATGGCTAAGAAAAGGTTACAAGATCCCTATTGTAGAATTTGTGATATTTCTAATGAATTAGGATATAAGAGCAATGCTTATTTCACATCGGTATTCAAAAGACATACTGGAATAACTCCTAAAGAATATAGAAAAAGATACAGCGTATAAAGGGGTAGATTACTTATGAAGATAAAAAATTTTTTCAACCAGCTGACATTGAAAAGCAAAATAAGGATTAACTTGATTATATTTACTATGATTCCAATAATAATCATAACCATATATATTAACTGGATAATCAAGAAAAATTATATGGAAGAGCAGTTCAATATAATAAATGAGAATCTACAAAAGTGTACATCCCTTATTGATATGGAACTTAAGACATACATAGATAAAGGTACGTATATCATATCTAATACTTATCTTAATAATAATATAGATAATAATTTTGAAGACCGTATAGAAGAAGCAATATTGTTCAATAATCATTTGAAGATGTTGTTTGAAGGAATAAATCCGGAATCTTATTTAAGTAATCCATTTTCAATATATACAGATAATGGATCTGCGCTTTTTAATCCATACATAAATGATATTCAAGCCATCAAGGACGATGTAGAATTGGGTAAACTAAAGTATATGAAGTTGAACAATGTTATATGGACAATAGAACAAGAGATAAACGGAGTAGAAAAAGTCTCCATCAATTATTATAGAAGACTTAATATGAATCACAAAACAGAAGATATCTTAAGGTGTCATATCCCATTAGAGAAGATACAATACTTTTTGGACGAGATTGGAATGCCTAATAATGGTGTAATCACTTATTTTGATGATAAAGAAGAACTTATTTATTATAAAGAATCTACATCTTCAAAACCCATTGATATAGAAAATATTAAGAATAGAGATGAAAAAAAATACTATACATTCAATAGAAGACTACAGAATGGGCATATGGTAACTGTATTTGTACCCATCAGTTTCTTGAAAAAAAATAATGTGAATGTTTTTTTGATTATAGTGAGTATATTGTTGTTATTTTTTATTTTTATGACATATGTATCTAATTTTACTTCGAGAAAAATAACCAGTGGATTGGATCAATTCATTAGAGTGATTCAAAATAACAAAGAAGCCCTTCTTATAGAAGAGATTCAAGATAATAAGGAAGATGAAATATCTTTTATCAAAATGCGATTCATAGAAGCTATTGAAGAAATAAACAGTCTATATAAGAAGACTATGGATTATAACAATCAATTAAGTAAAGTAGAGATGGAATTATTACAAGCTAGAATAAATCCTCATCTATTATACAATTCACTATCAGTCATTAAATGGTCTGCACTAGAAAAAGAAGATTATAAATCAGTTAAGATCATTGACACAATGACAAGTTATTATAGGCTTGCCTTGAACAAAGGAAATAATATCATGTTTGTACGTGACGAAATCAAAATGATTGAACAATATGTAAGGATAAATGAATTTTCAAGGTCATCCAAGTTTACCTTAGATACTAATATAGATGATGATATCCTAGAATTTTTCGTTATAAAACATTTGTTACAGCCAATTGTCGAGAATGCAATTTTACATGCATTTGATATGTATAGTTCAGATGAAAAGGTAATAACTATCAATGGATATGAAAAAGACGATTTCATCATATTTGATGTCATTGATAATGGAGAAGGAATGGACGAACATAAGATTCATGAAATCCTATCATTTAATTATGTATCTAATTATGGAGGATACGGAATAAAAAATCTAATAAAAAGAATAGACCTCTATTATGGAGCAGGAAGTAGATTGGATATAAAAAGTGAAACAGGTAAAGGAACAGAAGTTAAGGTCAGCATCAAGAAAATCAATAGAGAAGAACTAAGAAGAAAAATGAAAGGTATAGATATTAAATAGTAGTATACCATCAATATATATAATAGAACATATTTGCAGAAAGATAGATTATATAGAAAAAAAGATTATGATAATAAATTGATTTTATTAGGTATTTAGAATAGAATGTATATATAACCAAACTCTTATTCATCAATCATGAAAAGTGGGGGATTTTTATGAAAGCGGAAGTTTTTAATTCATACAACAAATATATGATTTTAAAACATGCTTTGAAAGAAAACAATGTTTCCCAGACATGTAATCTGTTTGGAATTTCAAGAACTACATATTACAATTGGAAAAGGGCTTATCTTAAGCAAGGAATGGTCGGACTAGAAATCAAAGAACACAAAAAGCCCAAAATGCCTAATAAAGTTAACAAAACAATTGAAAATGAAATTTTATCATATGTACAAAGATTTCCTGAAGATGGGCCCAACAGAATCTATTATGAGTTAAAAGCTGAGGGTTTTGATATTGGGGTATCGGGGATTTATAATGTCTTGAAGAGAAACAATCTATCAAAAAAAGTTCAAAGAGTAGGATATTCTAAGAACAAAGTACATCATTATAAGGGAAATAGAAGTAATAGAAAATTAATGAGATGTTTTGAGAACCAAAAAAACTCCTATGTAGGTAATTTGGTTATTCAAAGAATTGATTTCATAGGAACATTTGAAGGTATTGGCAAAATATATCAATATACACTTTATGATACTTATTCAAAATGGGGTTCTGTAAAGATATATAATAAAAAACAAGATATAGATATTTGGGATTATTTTGAACTGAAACTGGGTTACTTGATGAATACTTTAAATCTAAACATTGATAATTTATTAACAGAAAAGACAAGAGAGTTTATACCCTATTTCGTTAAAAACAATAAATATAAGAAAATCATAGAAGATTTTAATATTAATCATAAGTTCATTTCACATGAAAATAATTTTTTATTCAGTGATATGGATGAATTCAATAAGCTTTTAGTAAAAGAGTTTTATAGTAAAATTGATAAAGGTAATATAGACTCTTTCAATAAGGTAGAATCAGCTCTTCATATATTTTTGAGATATTATAATTTCGCTAGAAAGATATCAGATGGCTGCAATGCAGGAAAAGTACCGGCTAAAGTTATCCTTGAAAGAGTAGCTCACAATAATGTTGATTTGGATACGTTACCACTTTGGATTCTAACTTTGATTAATTCTCTAAAGCGGGGTGATCAAAATAAAGAAAACTGATAGTAAGGTGGCTATTATAGGCGGTGGCATTTCAGGGCTTGTAATAGCACAAGGTCTACAAGAAAAGGGATATGAAAAGGTTACTGTTTTTGAGAAGGATAATAGGGTAGGTGGTAAATTACATACCATATGGTACAAAGGTAGATCTTATGAACTTGGTGCTCTTTTTGGTTTACCTTCTCAAAATAGTCTTAAGGCATTAATGAAAGCTAATAATATCAAAAGTGATGGACCCAAGTTATCACGTGTCAATTATGATGCAAGTGGAAATAGAATCATGCAGATACCAAAAGAAGATTTGGATGATTTTGTTGAAGAATTAGATAGATTTCCTTATATTTTGAAGGAATATAAATCTCTTAAAAGAGTTAATATAAAAGGCGTAGAAGACTCACTTATATTTCCTTTTTCAAAATGGTGTGATATGAATGATTTTAGGGTTTTGAAGACAGTTTATATCAATTATTTTACAAGCTATGGGTTAGGTGATATTAACGTTATACCAGCACTTTATGTCCTTAGAATATTGGACTATGAGACGTTAATGTCTTTTATGGAACTTCCTGAATTCTGTACATGGGAGAAAGGAGTTTCAACTTTCATTAATTCATTGAAGCATAAAATAAAAGATATCAGGTTGACACAGAATGTTAAAGAAATCACTAAGTCTGATAATGGAAAGATATGTGTTCATACTGATTTTGAACAATTAGAATATGATAGAGTTGTTATTACAGCTCCACTCAATCAATTTTCTAAGCTCTGTAATACTGATTATGGAACGAATCATTACCTTGGTTCCATAAAGTACCAAAAGTTTAATGTTTATGCATTTATAGTTGAAAAGATTCCAAAAAAATGTGGTTTTGTACTAGAAAATCTATCTATAGAGAATAAAGGGCATGTAATCATATGGAATTCTAGATGGGATTCAAGTGATGGTGAAGAACTGGTAAGTGTTTATGCTTATGATAATCCTAAAAGGTCTAAAGAAGAATCTTTAAAGATTATTAAAAATGATTTGTTGAAATTAGGATTTCTGAGTCCAAGACTTTATCAATTTAAGAGCTGGCAGCAGTGTCCATATGTAGATACTAGTACTCTACAAAAAGGATTCTATGATAAAATAGAAGAAATGCAAGGCAAAAATAACATATATATAGCTGGAGAGATTATGAGTACAGTATCAATGGATAACTGTATTCGGTACTCAAACTATATGCTCAAAAGATATTTTTAGGAGTTGCTTACATGATTTTAATCATTTAAGCAACTTTTTTGCTTTCAAGTATAGTTTACACTTAAAGAGATATTATCCTCTCTAATCAGCATTAGGTATAGGATTGAAGGTGCTTTTGATATGTAAACTAAACTTGAAATAGAAAGCCTAGAAACATTGATTTTACAAGGTTTTTGTTTTTTTGACAATACTAGTATTTTAAAATATACTGAGAGTGATAAAATAATAACAATCTTTTAAAAATTAATTTTTAAAAGTTAATTAAATAATTTCTATTATTTAAGCATATGAGGATAAATCACCTTAATATGTGTCAAAAAAAAATTCCAGCCTGAAGAAATTAATGAGACATAATAATTCCTAATTAAAACAAATTTATAAGAAATGGAGATGTATAAAAATGGATACATACAAAGTTCTGGAAATCAAGCAAAGTGTGTTTGAAGACAATAATCATCAAGCTGATTTGCTTAGAGAACAGCTAAAAAAAGAAAAGACTTTTTTATTAAACCTAATGTCATCACCAGGTTCAGGTAAGACAACAACTCTTACAAAAACAATTAATCAGTTGAAAGATGAAATGAAGATAGGGGTAATGGAAGCCGATATTGATTCAGATGTTGATGCTAACACAATCTCTCAGACAGGAGCAAAAGTAATTCAACTCCATACAGGAGGTATGTGCCATCTTGATGCTGACATGACCAAACAAGGATTAATTGGTCTAGGAACAGAAGAAATTGATTTGGCTATTCTAGAAAATGTAGGAAATCTAGTCTGTCCAGCTGAATTTGATACAGGTTCATCAAAAAATGCAATGATTCTAAGTGTACCAGAGGGAGATGACAAACCTCTAAAATATCCTTTGATGTTTAAGATAGCTGATGTTTTATTAATCAACAAAATAGATGTAATACAATATTTTGATTTTGACCTTGAAGCTGTAAAAGAACGTGCTAAAAAATTGAATCCAAATATCAAAATCATTCCAATTTCCGCTAGGACAGGGGAAGGTATTAATGAATGGGCTGATTGGATACGTACTGAAGTGAAAAAATGGAATCAATAGGTATCATATAAACTAAAATTTGGAGGGAATAGGCATGGTTAACGAAAAGGTATTGGATCTTGCTAATAAGATAAGCAGGACAAAACGAGGTTCCAAGATGGAAATAAAACCTGAATATCCAGAATATAAGATTTTGGAACCTGTTGTAACAGAAGAAATGGCAGAAGTAGCACTTTGTCTTGAACTAAGAAAACCACAAAGTGCAGAAGAAATTGCTCCCAAATGTGGTAAGTCAGTAGAAAAAACTGCAAAACTATTATGGGAACTGGCAGTTGCAGGTGTTTCTTTTGTCAATGAGATTGATGGTGTTGATAAATATTGGCATGAAATCTGGGTTCCAGGTCATATGGAGATGATGGTCAACAACAGGGAAAATGTTAAGAAATACCCACAAATCGCCATAGCTTTTGATGATTACGGAAAAAGAAAAGGACCAATGGGTGTGGGTGTTTTTTCACCAGGAACAGGTCCTATGCGTGTAATTCCTATTGAAAGTGCAATTGATGGGGAGACTAGAAAAGCATCTTATGAGGAAGTATCCAAATATCTTAATGAGAACACTATTTTTTCAGTTTCAGATTGTGCTTGTCGTACAACGAGAGAGGTTATGGGAGAAGGTTGCGGTCACTTGAAAGAAGATATGTGTATTCAGATGGGTCATGCTGCTGAATACTATATCCGTACTGGAAGAGGTCGTAAAATTACTCGTGAAGAAGCATATGAAATCATTAAAAAAGCAGAGGAAAATGGATTAGTACATAGTATACCTAATCTAGATGGTTCTGGAAAAACACATGCTATCTGTAACTGTTGTGGTTGTTCATGTTTTTCTATGAGAATAGCAGAAATGTTTGTAAATCCTGATATGGTACGTTCCAATTATGTCTCACATATTGATCCAGATAGGTGCGTTGGTTGTGGTGAATGTGTAGAAGTATGTCCTGTCAATGCATTGAAGTTAGGTCAGAAAATATGTGCAAAGACTCCAATAATAGAAGAGAAGAGAAAAGATTTTCCACATAATTCTGAGTGGGGACCAGATAAATGGAATCCAGATTATCGTATTAATAGGAAAAATGTTGTTGATACAGGTACTAGCCCTTGTAAAACAGAATGTCCAGCTCATATTTCCGTTCAAGGTTATATCAAGTTAGCATCTCAAGGAAGATACAAAGAAGCATTAGAACTCATTAAGCATGAAAATCCATTTCCAGCTGTATGTGGTCGTGTCTGTCCAAGGAAATGTGAATCTGCTTGTACAAGAGGAGATATTGATGATCCAGTTGCTATAGATGAGATTAAAAAATTCATTGCGGAACAAGATTTGACACAAGAAAATAGATATGTACCAAAATTACATCATGAGTATGGAAATAAAATTGCCATTATAGGTGCTGGACCTTCAGGTCTTTCATGCGCTTACTATCTAGCGCTAGATGGTTATAAAGTAACTGTATTCGAAAAACAAAAAGTACTCGGTGGTATGTTAACAATGGGTATACCAGCTTTTAGACTTGAAAAAGAGGTAATTAATGCAGAAATAGATATTCTAAGAGAATTAGGAGTCCAGTTCAAGACAGGTGTCGAGGTTGGAAAAGATATAAGTATCAAAGAACTTAGAACTCAGGGATATGAAGCATTCTATCTAGCTATTGGTGCACAGGCAGGTAGAAGTCTTGGATTAGAAGATGAAAATTCAGAAGGAATTATTACAGGTATTGATTTCTTACGTGACGTAAATTTGAATAATGATATGAAACTTGATGGAAATGTAGTTGTCATCGGTGGCGGTAATGTAGCTATTGATGTTGCAAGAACAGCTACAAGAGTTGGTGCTTCAGAAGTCGAGATGTTCTGCCTTGAAAATCAAGAAGAAATGCCAGCTCTACCAGAAGAAATTGAAGAAGCAGTATCAGAAGACATAGTTATCAACAATTCTTGGGGACCAAAACGAATACTACAGGAAAATGGACGTGTTGTAGGTATTGAATTCAAGAAATGTCTTTCAGTCTTTGATGAGAATAGAAGGTTTAATCCTACTTATGATGAAAATGAAACTAAAACAGTTAAGACAAATCATATTCTGATTTCAGTAGGTCAGAGTATGGAGTGGGGCAAGTTACTAGATAGCAGTAAAATAGAATTGAATAGAAATAAGACAATAAAAGCAGATTCATTTACTTTGCAAACAGGAGAGCCTGATATATTTGCTGGTGGAGATGCAATGACAGGACCTAGGTTCGCTATTGACGCTATTGCTTTAGGTAAACAAGCAGCTATATCAATTCACCGTTTTGTTCAGCCAGGACAGAGTTTAGTTCTTGGTCGTGATAGAAGAGATTTTCATGCACTAGATAAAGAGAATCTAGCTCTTGATGGATATGATCGTATGCCTAGACAAAGACCACTTCATGTAGATGGCAAGGAATCTAAAAAAACTTTTAAAGATTTACGTAATACATTTACAGAAGAGCAGATTAAGAAAGAAACAGAACGTTGTCTTGGTTGTGGAGCTACAACTGTAGATGAATTCATGTGTCTTGGTTGTGGGGGATGTACAACTAAGTGTAAATTCGATGCCATTTCACTTGTAAGGAAATATGATGCTGAAAGTGTGGATTTAGATAAACTTAAACCAGTAGTTGTCAAAAATATGATTAAACGTAAAGGGAAAATTGCAGTCAAAAAGGTAACAAAAGTCTTTAAAGCTTAATCGAAACATGTTGATTTTAACCTTTTGTAAGGTATATACATTGACGATTCATAAGTATAACATAAGGTCAGGTGAACAGAGTGCATGAATTAGGAGTTGTAATTGAAGTTGTCAAGACAGTAAAAAATATTGCTGAAGAAAATCAATTGACAAAAATAGATAAATTAGTCTTGCAGATTGGAGAATTATCTTCAATGATTCCAAGATATATCAAGGAATGTTATCCTGCCGCTGTTGACGGTACGTTATTAGAGGATACAAAATTGGAAATAGAGATTATACCAGGAAATGCTCTTTGCAAAAACTGTAATAAGGTTTTTAATCTCATGGAGAACAAGGGTAAATGCCCTCACTGTGGGATAAAAGACTGGGAGTTGTTAAGTGGAAAAGAGTTCATGATAAAAGAAATCGTTGCTTGTTAGAATGAGACTTTGAGAATGTAGATCAAATAAAAATGTTTGGAGAGTTTTTATGAAATTGAGAGAAGATTTTTTTAATAGAGTAGCAGACTCGTGGGATGAAATGTGTAACCATGATATGAAAAAAGTAGAGTATATTCTGGACTTGGTTGATATACAAGCCGGAAGTAAGATTCTGGACGTAGGTACAGGAACTGGGATTCTCATTCCAAGCTTGTATAAAAGAGTTACCAGTTCAGGTAAAATCAAAGCTATCGATATGGCAGAAAATATGATAGAAGTAGCTAAGAAAAAAAATAATTACGATAATGTAATTTTTGAATGTAATGATATACTTAAAAATAGTGGTGATGAAACCTGTTATGATTACATTATCTGTTATTCTATGTTTCCTCATTTTCAATGTAAAGAAGAAGCAGTAGAAAAGCTCACTCAAAAATTAAAAAAAGGTGGAAAGCTCACCATCTGTCATTCTCAAAGTAGAGAAGCTATCAACAATCTTCATAAAAGAGTTGATGATACTGTAAAAGAAGATAATTTGCCTAAAATGGAAATATTGACAGAATATCTTTTGGAATCAGGATTGAAAGTTGTGAAAGAAGTAGATAATGAAGATATGTTTGTAGTCATAGGAAGTAGATAGTATAGAGAGTATAATAAAAAATAATGAATAAAGAATAATTGTAATAGCCGCAAAAATGTATGTTAGATTTTTGTGGCTATTATTACTAAAAAGTATTTTGTAAGTATCATTGACAAAAATCAATATATATTTTACAATATAGACGACCGGTCATATACTATAAATTCATCAGGAGGGTATCATGAAAAATAAAATTAAAAATATACTTGAGAATCATGAACTATTAAGATTAGCTACTATAGATAAAGCAGGATTTCCGAATGTTAGATCAGTAGATTTTGCAATCAATCCAGAAAACGAAGCTAATATCTATTTTACAACTTTCAACAAAACTAGAAAAGTTGAAGAATTAGAAAAGAATAATAAGGTATATATTGTTGTTGATAAGGCAGCTTCTAGTATTGAGGAGTTAGCACAGATAAAATATATTAGAGCTACAGGAAAAGCTTTTTTAGTAGAAAATCAAAAAGAAGCCAAACAAGCTATGGGATTTTTACTAGGTAAGTATCCATTCTTAAAGGATTTACCTGGAGATCCATCTATGATGAGTATCTACAGAATTGAACTTGACAAAGTAGAATTAACTGATAACAGTCTTGGTTTTGGTCATGTAGATATACATCAATATTAGGGAATGATATTAATTAATTATTGAATTATGTAATTTTCTCGGTTATAATAACACCAAATGAAAGTTATGGTGATTATATGAATAAAAAAGAAGCAATCGTTCTTACAGCAGCTCGTCTAATCCATGAGCATGGTTATCACCATGTTGGTATAAAAAGTATACTGGATGAATTAAATATTCCAAAGGGCTCTTTTTATTATTACTTCAAGAGCAAAGAAGATTTAGGTATTGCCATAATTGAGCTCTATATAAGAGATACATCTGATTGTCTTGATCACTGCGAAAAGAACTTAAAAGGACTAAAGAAGTTCTTTAATATTTTCTTTAATCGTTTAATTGAATTAAGTTTAAGAAGAGGATGTCCTGTAGGTAATCTAATATTAGAATTAGCAGATGAGAATGAATTATTCAGAGTAAAGCTTATGGAATGGTATAGTGTCGTAAAAACTTGGAGTATAGAAGTATTAACTAATGAAAACATTGATGATCCAGAGGATAAAGCAAAAGCACTATTTGCAGCTTTTGAAGGTACGATGCTTGTATCAAAGCTTGAAAAGGATAAAACTCATTTTGAAATATTTAATAACTATACTTTTAATGGAATAATTAATAGTTAGATGGTACGTTATCACCTAATAATGCAGCTTTTTCGGGGTTTCTGATGATGACAATGGATAAAGATATGAAATAATAATCAATATAATCATATATTAATATAAATAATTACATTATTATCTTTTTAATTGTATATATAAGGAGTAATATTTTCTGTAGAGATAATTTTTATGAATATATATTTTTTGGAGGGATAATTATGGAGAGACAACCCAATGTGCTTATTATATTAACAGATCAACAGAGTAGGTGGACATTAAGTTGCTATGGAGGAAATGAAATACACACACCTAATATTGATTCCATAGGAGAAGAAGGGGCAATATTGACCAATTTTTTTACACCTAGTGCAGTATGTACACCTTCTAGAGGTTGTTTCATTACTGGAAGATATCCTCACCAAAATGGGGCTTATACTAATGATGTCCCCTTGAATGAAGATGAAATCACCTTAGCTCATATATTACGAAATGAAAATTATAAAACTGGTTATATAGGTAAATGGCATTTGAATGGAAGAGAATATCCAGGTTGGATGACAGCAGATACCTCTATGGGATTTGATGACTGTGAACATATGTTTAACTGCGGTCATTATAAAAATGTTGTTGAACAAACTCATGGTAAGCCAATATTCAATTTTGATATTGGCAGTGGAAGATACATGACTGATTGGATAACAGATAAATCACTGGATTTTATTGAAAGGAATAAAGATGATAAGTTTCTTCTAATGGTCAGCATACCAGATCCACATACTCCCTATAATGTTAGAGAACCATATGATAAAATGTTTGACCCTAAGGATGTAACTATCCCTGATACCTTTAACGAAGAAAAACTACCAGATTGGGCAGAAGATGATGAATGGGGTAGAGAACAATTATTTTCAATAAATATAAAGGACAGAGAAGAAAAATTCAAACATTATAAATCTCAATATCTAGGAGAAGTTAAGTGTATTGATGATAATGTGGGAAGAATACTTGAATATCTGAAAGTGAAAAACATATTAGATGACACAATCGTAATATTTACAACAGATCATGGAGACTATATGGGAGAACATGGGTTGTTATATAAAAATAATCTATATGAATCAGTATACAGAATTCCTTTCCTAATCAGATGGCCTGAAAAAATAATAAAAGAAACAAAAGTAAAAGAATATATTACTGTAGTTGATTTTCAACAAACTATTCTAGGTTTGATGGATATACCCCCAAGTGGTAGAGAACAAGGCAGAAATGCCAGCGAACTAATAAAAGGTAACAAAATTCCATGGGAAAATAAAGTATATATCCATCCTAATGAAGTCCCAAGAGCTGGAATAATAACAGAAGAATACGAATTAGCATACGTAGGCAGAGGATTCAATAAAGAACCTAATCACCAATATAAAGAACATATCCTATTCGACCGAATAAATGATAAACAGCAAACAAATAATTTATATGGCAAAAAAGAGTATGAATCCATTGTCTCAGAATTAACAAATAAAATAATCAACCACCATAAAAAACTAGGAACAAATACAGACGTGCTACCCAAAATATTAAGAAATGAATCTCTATAATGTTTATTTATAGTAAAATATTAAGTAGCCCTAAATATGTTATAAAGAAGAAAAAGTGTTTTGTGATTACATTGAAGGGTATTCGTAGCAAGATAGTATATGTATATGTGAAGTAGTGAGGCAGGATGCCGAACCCAGCTTTTTGCTCAGGACGAGCAAGTAGCTGGCGAAACATATACATATACTATCTTGCAAAAGCCACGTCATAACAAAATACTTGTTCTGACATACTTGTACAATAATATAATTAAAACGGTGATATTATGGATACAAAATTTTCAATTGGAGAAATGTCAAAATTACATAACATATCAATAAAAACCTTACGCTACTACGATGAGATAGGTCTATTCAGACCAATTGAAGTTAATGAAGATAGTGGATACAGGTACTATTCCCATGAGCAATTTGAACAGTTGAATACAATAAAATATTTGAAATTTCTAGGAGTACCTTTAAAAGATATTAAGGATTACTTGGAAATCAGAGATATTGACTATTACTTAGAAATGCTACACAAAGAAAAAGCTATCGTCACTGAAAAGATAAAAATTCTAGAAAAGATTACTAAAAGACTGGATAATCAAATAAAGGAAATCAATGAGGTAAAAAAAGTTGATGATATAGGTGTTGTCCATATTAAGGATATTCCAGAACGAAAGATCATTAGTCTAAAAGAAGAAATCAATTCTAATTTTGAACTAGAACTATCATTGAGTAAGTTGGAAAACTTAACCAAGAAAAGATTACCTATTGTAATTGGACGAGTAGGGGTTACTCTTAGTAAGGATAATGTTCATAAACATAATTATGGAAACTATAATTCGGTTTTCATTCTTCTTGAAGAAGATGTAGAGAGTAACATGATAACAACTCTAAAACCAGGTAAATATGCAAGTATCCATTATAGAGGTTGTGACCATAAAGACTCACCAAAATACTATAGAAGGATACAAGAATATCTCAAAAGCAATGAATATGAAATATGTGGAGACAGCATTGAACGAGTAATCATCAATGAATACAAATCAAACAATAAAGACGATTTCCTTACTGAGATTCAAGTTCCTGTAGTATAGTAGATAATGTAATTAAAAATAAAGGTGGCTGAATTTGTAAGAACTAAAAATAAAATTACCACCTTTATTATTGAGATTTAAAAAATACTTTTATATAGTAAACTTACCTATAACGTTCTGTAGATCACTTGCCATATTAGCTAATGATTCACTAGCAGTGGCTATTTCTTCAATAGCTGATGATTGTTCCTCTGTGGAGGCTGATGCTTGTTGAGTACCTGCTGCATTTTCCTCAGCAATAGCAGCTAAATTTTGAACAATGTCCAAAAGTTCACCTTTTTTTACATCTAGATCTTTACTCATTTCTTTTAGCTCATTTGTAGTTTCGCCATTTAATCTAACCGAATCAGAAATTTCACTATACTTATTTTTTGTGAATTTTATGTATTCAACCTGATCTTTTATAATATCAACAACTTGATTTATTATCTTTACTGATATTTCAGAGTTGATTTGTAATTCCTTTACGGCATCATCAATAACTTTGGTTGAACTAGCAGATTGTTCTGCAAGGGTTCGTATCTCATCGGCTACTACAGCAAATCCTTTACCTGCTTCGCCTGCTCTTGCGGCTTCAATTGCAGCATTTAAAGCAAGCAAATTAGTTTGTTCTGCTATCAATGAAATAACTTGACTAGCTTTACTGATGTGGTCTACACTTTCATTGGTTTTGATTATTCCATCATAGACTTCTTTAGCTCCTTTACCACTATCATCCGCTTTTACAGTTAAAGTATGTATGGTTTCCAAACCTTCTTTGGTTAAGTCAATAACTTGTTTTGAAATTCTGTATGAACTATCAATGGTTTTAACATTCTGTTCTATCAGGTCATTCAATTCTGATATTTTATTGGTGCCATCTTCTGTTTCTTGTGCCTGTGATGAGGCACCATTGGCAATTTCTTCAATCGTATTAGCCATTTCTTGTGAAGCTAAAGCGGCTTGTTGAGAAGTTGCAGTTAATTCCTCTGATGATGATGTTACCTGTTGGGATGTATCTATTATATTATGTATTAGAAGCTTTAAATTTTTATTAATATTTTCAAAAGATTTACTAAGCAATCCTATTTCATCTTTTCTATTTAAAAAGCGTTTTGGAAGATCTTGCGTCAAATTACCTTTGGCTATCAATTCTGCATGCCTAGAAGCCATTATTATTGGTGTAGCTATCATATGTCCAATTCTTAATATTAATAGAAATACAATGATAAGAATAATTATAGAAATAATTAATAAGGTCGTTTTCAAAGAAGATAAGCGAGATAACATTTCAGATTCTAATGCAGTAACTGAAATACTCCAGTCCGTGTTATTGATAGGGGCATATCCTGTTATTTTATGGTTACCAAAATAATAATATTCACCACTACCCACTTCTTTGTTCATCATTTTCTTTGTGATTTTTGATAATTGAAGATGGTTTTTATTTTCAATGGATTCTTGATATAAATTTGTTCTGTTAGTAACCAATTCAATATCTTTATGTCCTACAATAATACCTTCAGAATTTACTACAAAAGAATATCCAGATTCTCCTGGAGTAATATCACTTACTAACTCACTTAGACTACTTCCATCACGAATAGCTACTAAGATACCTATGATTTCATTATTATATTTTATTGGAGTAGAATAAGCCATAACTAAAGAATGAGAATCTACATTACTAATCAAAATATCTGATACACAAGATTCGCCTTCTAGAGATTTTTTTATATATTCTTTATCCGATAAATCAATATTATCTCCAGTAGTAGAAGGACCGTTTCCCGTTTTATCTACAATATACATTCTAAGATGACCACTTCTTGAAACTTCCTCTTTCAGGACAGTTAATTTATCTTCAATCGAGTGATTGGGATTAGAAATAATATCATTATTTGCAACAGTTCCAAGATTGACAATTTGTCCATTAATCCTACTTTCAATGATTTTAGCGGATTGGACTGCAATTACTTCTAAGTCTTCTTTTTTTTCATCAATCAAAGAGTTTGACGATAAGATATAGGAAATTATTCCAAGAGATCCTATTGCAATAATAAAAATGATACAAAATACTAGAATAAGTTTTGATTTTATGCTTTTCATTGCTATACCTCCAACTATATTATGTATTTCGAGTATAACAAAATCTACATAATTCGTCAACAAAATACCAGTTTATTCGCCAAAATTATACAATAATATCTATTCTTAATAAAGTTTATATTTATAATATTATAAAATATAAAAATAAGAGTACCTTATTTTGTATAAATGTTATAGTGAGCACTAGTATGTATAATCAATATAATATATATCACCAAAATACTATAGAATATAACATGATTCACTTATTGTAATCTAAGTTAGGGTAACTTTGTGTTGACTCTCCCCTTACTGGATGCCTTTAAATAAGTAGTATATTGATTTTATAATAGGAGGTAATTATGCTAGGGACAATAGTAAATGCAAGTGCAATTATTATAGGAAGTACTGTTGGTGCCATATTCAAAAAAGGCATCAAAGAAAAGAAGAAAGCAATATTACTGCAAGCAATTGGGCTTGTAGCCATTTCATTGGGAATTACATGGATAGTAACTAATCTTAGCAAGAGTAATGAACCACTTTTATTTATCGCCAGCATGGTGTTAGGTGGACTAATAGGTGAAACTATTGACATTGAAGAGAAGGTTAACAGATTAGGAAAGAAATTGAGTGGTAACAATGATATAAAACTCATTGAAGGATTAACCACTGCCGTACTTCTTTTTTGTATAGGTACCTTATCTATATTAGGACCTATAGAAAGTGCATTGAAAGGAGATAACACTCTGCTTTTTACTAATGCAATGTTAGATGGAATTACATCCATGATCTTGGCAACAACCTTTGGCATTGGTATCATGTTATCAGGAGTGATATTATTTATTTGGCAAGGAACTATATTTCTATTGGCTCAGTTCATCGGACCATATGCTACTCCAGAAATACTTAGTCAAATATCTATTATTGGTGGGATACTTATCTTTAGTACAGGCATTAATATTCTAGAAATCAAGAAGATAAAAACTATAAATCTCATACCTGCTCTTTTTATACCGGTTATTTATAATATACCAGTTATAAATAAATTTTTAGCAGGATTATTCAGTTGCTTTTTACATTAGTTTTTTATTGAAGTAGTTTTGATATTTACAACTTTCTATAATTATGATAAAATAAAAATGACTACAAATGTAATGCATTATGAATATTTTATAAAAAAATAAATTGAAATCAAAGTATTTAGTTAGTTGTATAAGAATTTAAAAACTACAAGGAGGAATAAAATGTTCAAAACAAATTTTAAGACAATAATACTCATGGTGGTAGTAATGGCATTAAGTACAACAAGTTTTGCAGGGGGATGGGATGTATCGTCCGCAAGTTCGTGGGCACAGCCTGAGATTGAAGAAGCTTATTACTATGACCTTATGCCTTATAAACTCATGTCAAGTAATTTGAAAAATAAAATTACACGTGCAGAATTTGCTTCACTAGTTGTTAAAATGTATGAAACAATAACAGGTGAAATGGTTGAACAGGCATCAATGGATACTTTTACAGATACAGATGATGTGGACGTATTGAAAGCTAATACCCTTGAGATAATGTTAGGTTCAAACCAACAGGCTAAACCTGATGATCTAGTTACGAGACAGCAGATGGCTGTTATGTATTATAGGACTCTTAGCAAAGTATATGACTTCTTTGGGGAAGAAATAGATAGTATAGATGGAGTATTAACAATAAATGATAAAGAATTAATTGCTGACTGGGCTACAAAAGCTGTAGATTATATTAATGAAAATGATATTATGAAAGGTAGTGATGGTAACTTTAATCCAGCAGATAATGCACCTATTGAACAAGCAGTCATCGTTGTCAAAAGAATATATGTAGATGAAAAAGATTTGGCAGAAGGTACTAGAAATATTGATTTGTCCAAGGGCTATACATATAAATTAGATGCATATGGAGAAAATTTTACAGTTACATATAATGCTAATAAAAAGACAAAAGACATAAAAGCAGGCGATGATTCAACTCTAGGTATCTATGCAAATGATTCTACTAATTCAAAGATTTATTATAAGGTAGTCAACAAAAATGTAAATGATGCAACAGGTACTGATTCATACAGTTATGATGTTGCAACTAATGAATCAAAATGTTTAGATGATTATTTCGGATATGAAGTATCAAATATTGCACTTATAAATAGCGGAACTTACAAAGGCAATATTTTAGTATATCCATATGAAGATACTGTGAATGTATATACAGATAAACTTGAATTAGTATGTACTCTTGAAGGAATGGTTACTGCTGAAAATGCAAATACAATGATTGATAATAAATTAAATCCACCTACAGCATATATGGAATTTGAGAATAGACTTCTTTATGGTAGTAATAAAGGAGATGCAACTTCCACTAGTTATTTTAATTTATATGGAAGTAATGAGTCTAAAATCATACAACAACAAGTGTTAGGATTAAATGCTTGTTCTACTATGAAAGATATAGAAACCGGTAATGGTCCAGTGTTATTAGCATGTGATGCTAAAGGCGATAATTACAAACTTGATATTTCTATGAATAGTCTCGATTGTAGATTCAAGGTAAAGACAACAAAAACATATGATGATGCTGCAAATTCCGGGATAGTACTTGGAGTATATAATCCAGAACCTGGGAATGATCAATATAATGGTTACTATATAGGTATAGCACCAAAGAAAAAAGCAGTATATGTCGGAAGAGCCAATCATAATTGGAATGGGTTACTTTCTGCCAATATCCCAGAGTATATAGACCCTTATGATTGTAGTATGCATGTCATTGTAAAGACTAGTTACATGTTTGGAAGTTCGAGTTATAGCTTGACTGTCACATTGGAAGGTGAAATGGAAGATGCAGTTGTTATTGATAATAAATTTTTAGGTAGTACATCAGGTTCTCATACTTCTTATGGAGCAAAATACATACCAACTTTTTCAGGAGCATTCGGTATCAGGTCATATAAGAGTGATGTGGAGATTTCTTCTTTTGAAATAACTAAGCGGTAGATGGAAATGTATAGGAAGAATAATTGATAAAAAACCAATCTAGCGATTAAAAAGCTGGATTGGTTTTTTATTGGTGTTATTTTTTTATTTTTTTCCTCTTTTTTCTCTTTTTTCTCTTTATTATTAATACTACTATAATTAATAGAGAGCCTAAAGCAACATAGAGTGCTTTATTGACATTCTTTTCTACGAAGGCTATATGGAAGCTAGTTAAGTTAGATTCAAATAACAGATAACTACCATCTGCTGTAGATTTTGCCTTTTTCCATTTGTTACCTTCTTTTTGATATAAGATAACTTTTTTCTTTGTTTCGGGTTTTTTTACTCTGTATGTATAAGGTATAATAGGTTCTTTGCTTAATTGTACTGACCATTCTTCTATTGTTTTATGATTATCAATCATTTTTTGGGGAGAAGTGACTTTTTCTATCTCTAGGGTTTCGTCAGGGTCGAATGTACCTTCGACCAGCAACTTAGGATGAGGATCATCAAGGTCTGACGATAAAACCTGTATCATTGGTGTATAGATTGCTTCAAGTCTCTTGGAGAAGGTCAATTCATTATAATCATATGATGGCCAGCTGCTGTAATATCCTGCTTTTTCAGGGATTTCGGGTAATTTGTTCCTATCAAGAGAAGCTCCATACTCAAATGGTATTTCTTCAACCATATCACCATCAACAACAAATGTTAATTTGAATGATTTAAATGTTTCGGGTAGCTCTTCATTCAAAATAAATTCATCATAAGATTGAGGAATGGCTTTCCCACCATAACTGATACTGTCTACACCTTCTACATTACCTTCTACAAAATAATTGTTTGACATATTTCCACTGATATCGCCTGCTATTGCCCCTGTGAATTCATTGGATTTATCAACTTTTACTAATGAAAGACAATTATATATATCCGTAGCATATCCAGCTATTCCACCTACGTAATCTTTACCGCTAAGTTCACTTAGAGAATAACATTTTCTGATTACGCTATTTGATGAACCTACTATTCCTCCTGTGTAATTACCATCCAGATTTTCTATATAACCATAATTTTCACTTTTAATTAGTAAACCTAAATCCATTCTGCCTATTATACCACCAGCATAATTTTTCTTAGCTTGGATATTACCTTTATTAATAGAGGACAGTAATAGTGCTTTTGTCTGGTATTTGAAATTAAATGACTTATTACCTTTGTTGATGATATCGTCTTCTGGGTCAAAATCATATTCAATAGCCATCGAACCAGCGATACCACCTATGTTAAGGTCTCCAAAGACATCACCATCATTATAGCAATCTTTTATTATTCCTTTTTCCATAGTTGTTATGTCTTCAAGATTTTGATCAGAAACATCTTCAAATAAATCTTTATCATCAAAAGAAAGGGAGTTCAAACCTTCCCTTATAATATCAACCATCACTTCAAACTGATTATTGATGGTTCTGATATTTTTGTGTAAAGAATCAGATGAACCTTTCACTTCCTCATTAAGTAAAGATAACTCTTTAGATATATCATCTATTTCATCAAACAAGGAATCATTTATCTCAGTTACGTAATCTTCTAACTTTGGTATTTGTAATTTCTCATAATCATTAATCTCTTCAATTATTGATTTTATATCAGTTATTGCATTAGTACATTCTTCAGAGCAATTAGTGAAATATTCCATACCCTTTGAAATGTTTTTCATAGCTTCAGTGCTAGCTTCTGTTGCAAGATCCAAGTCCTCTAAGACATATTCCACATCAATTAAAGCATCATTCATGTTAGTAGATAGATGTTTCAGATCGTTCATAGCAAATTCTATATGTGCAAATGCTTGTCTAATAAGGGCTTGGTCATCAGTAAATTCTTTATAAAATACATCAAGAGCATCCATTATCTTGGTATTGGCACTGGTAAGGCTATCTTTCATGGTCTTAAGATTATCTTGTATATCTTGACTTATTTTATCCCAATCTGTAGTTAATGGATTATCTATTTTCTTCAATGCATCTGTTATTTTTTCTAGAGCTTCTATACCAGCTTTTGATGCGTTATCAAGGTCTTTTAAGCCACTCTTCAGCTTTTCGATAGCTTTCTTCATTTCATCTGAATTCTCAGCAGCTTTTTGAATGATTTTAGTTGCTGCTGAGATATTGTTCAAAGCTGCATTAGCGCTATTATATGCCAAATGTAGGTCGTCAACAGCATCATCCACATCTTTTAAGCCGTTATTTATATCTTTTGATGATTTTGCAAGTTGATCAAATCCTTTTCTGAATTCATCGAAACCTTTTGTTAATTCTTCAGATGCATTTATGAATGAATCCAGTACTGGTTCTAATTGGTCCATAGTATGTCGTATTCTATCTATACCAGTATTAGCTATGGCTGTGGAATCATCGATATAATTAGTTGTATGGTTAGTAAGTTCGTGTATTTTATTAGAAGCAGAGGAAGTAAGGGTATTAAGGTTATCCAGTCTGCTTGAAATAGTTTTGGAAGATGCATCACTGTCATTGACTGCTTGATTAACGAGTTTATTAAGAGTACCTAACTCATTATCAATCTGTTCTAATGTATCTTCTGAAAATAATAGATGGATAGAGGGTTCTGCTTGACCTATGACACCGCCTATATCTTTACGTCCTTTAACCACGCTATAGTTTTTACAACCAGATACATAACCGGATTGTCTACCAACTATGCCACCAATATTATAACCAACATGATGGTAACCAATAGCACCACGATTTTCACTGGATTCTATGATACCTTGATTATATCCGACAATACCTCCGGTATCAGTTAAAGCATCAATATTTTCAGTTGAATTCAATTGTTCTATATTAATGTCTTTAATATTATAAGATGCCATATCTTTTTTTTGAACTATACCATCATTTGTTGTATTTACATTACTGTGATTGATACATTCTGATATGTAACCTACATTTTGCCCTACGATTCCGCCTATATAATGTTCACCAACAATTAAACCAGTTGATGTGCAATTGGAAATCTTACCGGTTTTATCATTATATCCAGCTATGCCGCCAATACTTGTTGAACCTTTTACATTTCCATTAAAAGAGCAATTTATTATTTGTCCTTTGTTGGTGCCTACGATTCCACCTATTTCTTTTTTTGTGCCGCTAGGTTTTATATTACCTTTGACCTTTAGGTTTTTGATGATACCATTTTCTTGAACATACCTGAATAAACCTTGGTCAGAACCAGATTTATGAGTATTCAAGCCACTTATTGTATAGTTGTTTCCGTCAAAAATACCAGAGAAACTTGGAATTGGTTCATAGGCAATAGTGGAAAGGTTGATATCACCTGTTAGTGTAACAATAATATTCTCAGAGAAGGTATCCAAACGACAATTCTTTGAAAGTTTTTGTAAGTCTTCAGCAGTATATATATATATGACATCAGAAGTTGTTTCTGCTGTAGCAACACGAGTTATAGATAACAACATGAGTATTGATAGTGCAACAGACAGACATTTTTTTAGCTTTTTCAATTGACAACCTCCTCTTCTATTTCAATTTCTGGATTATCAGTTGATATGCTTCCCATCTCAACCATACCTTTTACTTCACCTTTAATGGTTCCTTTTATCTCAGCATCTACATATCCAGAAATATATCCTTGTAATCTACCATTCATTTTTAGATTTCCTCTATGAAGTGTTATTAAACCTCGCCTTTTTAATACAAAAGCAGTTTTTTCTATTATTTTATCACCAAATAATAATGTTTGAGGTAGTACACCCATTACTAGGATAAGAGATATTATGGTACCTCTTCCTAAGCATGTTCCAATGGATGATATAGCATAATCGGATGTTATTTTACCAATTAATATACCCGCTGATGCTAGAATGGTACCCGATGTAATAATAGTAGGAAAAGCTTGGTTCAGAGATTCTACCATAGCTTTATTTATTGGCATGGTTTTCTTTAACTCCATGTAACGGCTGGTTATTACTATGGCATAATCTATCGTGGCACCCATTTGAATTGAGGTAACAACTAAGTAGCTCATGAAGAATATATTTGTGTCTTGAATAACTGGAAATGAGAAATTAATCCAGATACTACCTTGTATAGTTAAAACCAATAATACGGGAACACCTGCTGATTTAAACGTGAACAGCAAAATGATCATTACAAATAAACCAGATAATATACTGATGATAAGATTATCTTTTGCAAAAAACGCTCCTAAATCATTATCACTAGTAGTAGCTCCAGCAAAATGAACTTCTTCATAATATTTATTAGCCATGGTATGGAATTCATCTAGCCAACCAAAAGCTTCTTCGCCTTCTTCGGGCATATTTAGATTCAGGAGTAATCTTGAATATTTATCACTCTCTAATTGAGCTTTTCCTTCACATAATTTTTCATATAAATCATTCATTTTAGTTTCTAATTCTTCGTCTAAGGTATAATATCCTTCTTCTTTTTGGTTATATAAAAAGATGAAAATATCGATTAATGGAACACCGTATTCATTTAAACCATTAACTAATTTACTATATGTACCTTGTTCGATTGCATAAGCTTGATAAAGTAATTTTGATATTTCAATGTCTATGTCGATTAATTCAGCAAATTGTCTTGGATTAAGTTTATCGGTAACATAGTATCTGTCATCTACCTTGGTGTTTGCAAGTCCAATTGCAGAATCTGTTACTGCTAATTTTTCATAATCATTTAATAGCTTACCTTCTAACTCATAATTTCCAGATGGTACAATAACCGCTAATAGATTATTACTTCCAAATGTCTCTTCTATCTTTTTCTTAGCAATCTGTGTATCATTTTGTTTTACAGTAGTTAAAGTACTGTAACCGTAAACATAATGAGTCTGGTTAGATAGGTATAACGCACCTAATACGATAACGAGAAATAGAGGAGGAATAACATATCTTGACTTGATTACAAATTTCCCCCAATTAGTTATTGATGGTACAAAGCTTTTATGTACAGTTTTATCCATTGAGTTACTGAATACCATTAATAGTCCTGGCATCAATGTGAAAACAATCAATAAGCTGAATAATAAAGCTTTTATCAAAACCAGACCCATATCAAAACCTAGATTGAACTGCATGAACATCAAGGCCATCAATCCAGATATTGTTGTTAAACTACTAGAAGAAATTTCTGGAATTGCTTTACTGAGTGCTTTAATCGCAGCTTCTCTTGCAGGCAGATGTTCTCTTTCTTCAGTGAACCTATGACATAGTATAATGGCATAATCAATGGCTAACGCTAATTGCAGAACTACAGCAATAGAGTTAGATATGAATGAAATTTCACCGTATAGAAAATGTGTCCCCATATTCAGGATAGCAGCAACACCAAAAGTAAGTACTAAAACGGGTATTTCCATATAAGTTTTTGAAGTAAACAGTAAAACACCTAGAATGATAAAGATAGCAACAACTAGTACCAATTTTATTTCTGATTCCAATGAAGCTACTGAATCCTCTGTGATGCTACTGGATACATAGTAATCGTAGTTATCTAAATAAGTAAGAACTTCTTTCATGGCATTTTGGGTTATTTCATCTGCATCTTCACCTTCAAATGAGATTGAAAAAAGCGCTGATGCCAATTTATAATGATCTATACTTTCGTCAAATTCAATATGAGATACACCTTCTACTATTTCTAAATCCTCTTTGACCTTTAATGCGCTGTCATATGTGATATTTGAGACCATAACTTTTGCTGTACCATATGTAATGAATTCCTTTTCCATGATGGTAAGACCTTGCCTTGTCTGAGTTGTTTCAGGTAAATATGTAGTAATATCGTCATTGACAGATACCCATGATTTTGAGAAAAAACAAAATATAACCAATATTGTATATAGTAGAAAAAAGGCGTTTCTTTTATCTACGATTTGAGTTGAGATTTTTTCTATAAACGATACTTTGTTGTCTTTTTCAGCCATAGGCTACCCTCCTTAATGTATTTAAATGTATAAAAGAAAGTATAAAACAATTACCAAGAATATACAATAGTCATTTTAACAAGAGATATATAGTATATAGCTTAGTTTTTTATGTATATAGCATAGTATAGTCTATATAAGAATTTAGATATATTTAGATTATAGAAAATTTTACTTTCATATTTGCTTTTAAAATCTTATAATATAATTATAGAAAGTAAGGTGTGAAAATGGCTAATTATTATGAAATTACTTGTTCTGTGGCTTGTAATAGTTTAAAAGGGAAGCATCATCCTTATGGGTGGGATCTAAATATATATCGAGGTTGTGAGCATGGTTGTAAATATTGTTATGCCATATATTCACACCAATATCTAGAAGCTAAGGAATTTTTCAGGGATATATATGTAAAAACCAATATTGTTGAACGATTGGAGAGACAGCTTTCTAGTTCATCGTGGAAAAGAGAAGTTGTCAATATAGGTGGTGTAACTGATAGCTATCAGCAGGCAGAAGAACAGTATAAATTAATGCCTGATATTTTAAAACTTTTGATAAAGTATAAAACTCCATGTATTATCTCTACGAAATCAGATTTAATTTTAAGGGATTTTGATTTAATTGCAGAGCTATCAAATATTACCTATGTCAATGTTGCTTCAACTATTACTTGTATGGATGAGCATCTACGGAAAAAGATAGAACCTAATAGTGTAGAATCCACTAAAAGGTTTGCTATGTTGAAAGAATTCTCGAAAACAAATGCTTCGACTGGATTACACTTCATGCCTATCATTCCATATATTACAGATAACAGGGATAATGTAGAGTCCTTATACTATAATGCTGCTAAGTGTGATGTAGATTACGTTTTACCTGGAGTACTTTATTTGAGAGGAAAGACTAGATCAGTTTTTTTTGATTTCATGTTTCGAGAATTTCCCCAGTTATTTGAGCAATTCAAAAATTTGTACAAGACTGGTGGTGCAGACAAGAATTATAAAAATAAGCTTTATATTATGGTAAATGAATTAAAAGATAAGTATAACCTTTCAAGCAGTTACACTAAGCCTTACAAAGAGAAGTTGAACCAATCTAAATATGAACAGTTATCTCTGTTCTAATTGCTGTCGGATAAAACATTTTTGGATGTATTTTCCTTGATATTAACGTTAATAATGTATTATCCGACAGTTTCTTAGATATAATTAATTCGTTCCCAGACTCCAATTAGAGCTTTTTGCTTGAAGTTCTACCATATGACGATATAAACCGCCTTGTTCCATGAGTTCTTGGGGAGAACCTTGTTGTGCGACTGTACCATTTTCCAATACAACAATTTTATCAGCACTAGCAATCGTACGCATTCTGTGAGCAATTACCAGAACGGTTTTTCCTTTTACCAGCTCTGAGATAGCCTCTTGTATCTGAGTTTCATTGTCAACGTCGAGAGATGCTGTAGCTTCGTCCAATAGTATCACAGGAGCATCTTTTAATAGAGCACGAGCGATAGATAAACGTTGACGTTCACCACCAGAAAGGGTTGAGCCATTTTCTCCGACTATTGTATGATATCCATCTGGCAATGCTTTTATAAAACTATGGCACTGTGCAGCTTTAGCAGCTTCAATAACTTCTTTATCTGTGGCATTTTTTCGTCCGATACGTATATTTTCCATAATTGTATTATGGAATAAGACTACGTCTTGAAAAACCATAGAATAATTTTTAAGTAGTGTCTCAGGTTCAACTGTTTTGACGTCTATGCCACCTAAGGTAATGTTTCCTGAGTTAACATCCCAGAATCTAGCTGCTAATTTGGCAGCAGTACTTTTTCCACCACCTGAAGGGCCTACTAAAGCAGTTACTTCCCCTTGTCTAGCAGTGAAAGTTGTATTCCTTAGTACCTTTTTACCAGTATTGTATGCGAAAGTTACATTATTGAATGCTATATCGTATCCATTTGGTTTACAGATCTCTGAACCAGTTTGTATAGGTTGATTTTCCATTTCCAACATACGTTTTATCTGTAATCTAACATTAAATATCTCTACTATATTAGGTAAAGTACCTGATAAAGGATCATAAATACGAGAAGCACCGATCAAGAAAATCAGATAAAGCATAAAATCAATCTGACCTTTTACTAATAGATTGCTACCAACTAATATTACAGAAGCAAATCCTAATCTTAAAAACATCTGGGAAGAAGTAATTAAAGAGGCTGTGATCAATTCTATTTTAATATGTACTTTTTCTTCATCATCAAGCATTTTGTCAAGATTTGATAAATAATTCTTTTCATGATTGCAGGCTTTTATTTCTTTAACGGTTTCTATACATTCTTGTATAGCATCTGTACAGGCACGTTTTGCACCCAAGTGTTTAAGTCCTGCTTTGTCTTGTATATGTTTAGAACCAAAAAGCATTATTAGAGATACAGGTACAACCCATAGAAGAGCTATTCCTAAACGCCAGTCAGTTATAAGTAATGCTATTGAAACAATGATTGTTGATATTCCTGCACCTATGAGTTGTGGTAGAGCATGACTAAATACATGTTCCATACTTGCACAGTCACCCATAATGGTACTTGTCAAATCTGATAGATCTCTTTGCCCAAAGAAAGATAAAGGCAGTTTTCTCAGTTTTTCAGCTAAAGTTACTCTACGTACTGAGCTTTCTGAGTACGTTGATACATATACACTAGTGTATTGATAGAAATGAACAACAAATATTACACAAGCAGTAATTATACATAATATAATATATTTAATTAGATTAGGCGAATTATACTCAGCTCCAAATAATGGTTTTACAAGTTCATCTAATAACATTACAAAAAGTCCTACTGGTAGCATTAGAGCTAAATTTTCTAGAGCAGATAATAAAATACCTTTCAACAAATCTTTTGAACCTTGGTCACTTATAGCAAATTTATCTTGTAGATATCTAAGCATGATTAGCCTCCTTTCCAACTTTCCATGTAATAGAGGTTTGATAATTTTTCCACATATGAGCATATAAATTATTTTTGCTGATTAGTTCATTATGGGTACCTTTTTCTTTGACCTTTCCTTTATCTATAACTAATATACAATCTGCATTTTTCACTGTAGATAGTCTATGGGCTATCATTAAGACTGTTTTGCCTTTTGTTAATTTTTCAAAAGCAATTTGAATTTTATATTCATTTTCTGGATCAGCAAAAGCGGTTGCTTCGTCAAGCACTACTATTTTGGCATCTTTTAATATGGCACGTGCTAAAGCAATTCTCTGCATCTCTCCACCTGATAAATAAACTCCTTTTTCACCAATAACAGTATCTAGACCATTAGGCATCTTAGCAATGATATCATTGCACTGAGCTGCATTTATAGCATGTAATACTTCTTCTTTTGAAGCATCTGGTTTAGATATTTTAATATTATCCAAGATACTTGACTTAAATAAATGGGTGTCTTGAAAAACAAAGGCAACTTGGGACATAAGTTGTTTTGTAGAAATATTTCTTACATCTATACTGTCAATTTTTATTGATCCGGATTCAACATCAAAAAAACGGGGTACCAGTGCAGCAATTGTACTTTTGCCGCCTCCTGAAGGACCTACAAGTGCTACAGTAGTTCCTTGTGCTAAATTAAAGCTGATATTATGTAATGCTTTTTTATCACTATTGGGATATGAAAAGCTAACACTATCAAAATCTATGTTAGAATTAATAGGTACTTGCGGATTTTTAGTTTCAACAAGTGGTTGTTGTTCTAAGATTGAATCAATACGTTTTACAGCTTCTTTTGTAATCATTATATTGTCACCAGCATACATTATTTTACTTATCATAGTAGTGCAGATTGGTGTGAATATAATATAGAATATTAAGTCAAGAAGAAACATATCATAATTATTGGCACCTGCGATAAGCAGAATTCCAATGGGGATCAGTAATAGGAATGAACCATTTATTGATACAGTAAATCCAGCCATAGGAATACGACAGTTGATTGCATATGTAGTTGCAAATTCCTTATAACTCATTATAGAGGTATGAAAGTTTTTAAAAGAATAAATGGTTTGACCAAAGGTCTTGACAACTGGTATACCACGAATGTATTCAACAGCTTCACCATTCATGTTTTCCAGTGCTTCCATATATTTTGACATGAATTCTGCATTTTTACCGCTCATAAGATGTTTGACAAACAAAAATCCTACTAATATTGGTATAAGACATAGGATTCCTAATTTCCAATTGAAAGTGAACAATAACACAAGTATCGCTATAGGCATGAGAAGAGCACCAGATAGATCTGGAAGCTGATGTGCTAGAAAAGTCTCAGTTAACCCAGCGTTATCATCAATGATTTTGCGTAGTCCTCCACTAGTTTTTTGACTGAAATATCCTAGAGGTAATTTCATTAAATGTGATAAAGCTTTTCTTTTCATATTCTTAGCTGTTCTAAAAGCGGATATATGGGAAAGCATCATGGAAATGAAGTATATCAATATACTTATTAGTGCAGAATATACTGCTAACCATCCATAAAAAGATAGTCCTTGAGCATTTTGGACATCAGGTATATTGGTAAAGAGTTCTTTTACGACTAACCATATACATATGAATGGAACTAAGGAAAGTATTACACTTATTCCAGATAATAAACATGATAAAATTGTTAATATCTTATATTTCCCAGTATATTCAAGTAGATGGGCTAGTCCCTTTTTTTTCTTACTCATAAATTTTCTCCTTTCTGTTTATGTTGATTTTTTGTATAAAAAAAACACCTTATGGTGTTTTTATAACGGTTTTTTGGTTAACCTCAAATCACCGTTTATAATAATAGCATAGATTTATTTTATACTGTTATTCCTATAAGTCGTATTCTCTACCTTGAAGACAAAAAGTTTTTCTATACTCGGAGGGGGATAATCCTATAGTTTTTTGAAAAGCAACGGAAAACTTGGTAGGACTCTCATAGCCGACTTTTTCTGAGATGATTGCAATACTTTCATTAGTTTCTCGAATCATTGCTGCTGATGCTTGTAATCTATATTCTCTCATATATGTATTTATAGGTGTGCCATATATACCTTTGAAACAATTTTTCATTGAAGTCAGTGGTATATGAAACTTATTGGATAACTCTGAAAGGGTGAATCTCCTATCTAGTCTATGTATCAGATAATCTCTGATTACTTTAATAGTATCAACCTGAGCTTTATAGAAATATTGGTATTGTTTTTTTCTATTGTCTATATCTGTGATGCTGAGGAACATAAGTAGTTCTATGACTTTTATTTTAATATAGCCTTCTCTTAGTTTCTCGGGTACATTATATAGTTCGGAAAAAATATGCTGAATCGAGTCAGTAGAGCGCATTATGAAGCAATCATCATAGGCACACATTTTATCTTGGATGCCAGATAAATCAATCTTGATATTTCCAAGGGTTGTTGATATTTTCTTGATTGTTTCTGTAGCTGTGGGAATGTCAATAACTACTGAAATGCCATGATAATGAGATAGGGGGAAATAAGCTGAATCTGTCTGGTTACTTAACATATTAATGCTTAGGTCACCATCACCTAGATAGGCATAACCACCTGACTTGAAGGTACATTCAAACCTTCCGACTCTGCAATGGTTTATTTCAAGAATGTTATTATGAGGAATGATAATATCATGATTATCATTTAACATATGATAATCATTATAATATACCTCAATGCCATCAAATGTTTGGTAACGAGTCACAACACCATTACCAGAATCATTCTCCAAATGATATACAGTGCAATTATCATTTTTGGTCAAGATTCTTACGTTTTCTCCATATATACTTTTGAATATTCGTCCAGACGTATATTTGCTAGGAGGATTATCATTTTTGGTAACTAATCTCTTATCAGCAGGTTTCTTAGTATCTATAGGAATAGCCCAAGCACGACCGAACTTAACAGCATTAGGTACTCGATTATCCATGCATAATTTTTGTATGCGTCTTTCGGATATATTCCATTTTTCTGCAGCTTGTTTTATTGATATATAATTATCCATTTTTATACCTCCGCTATAGGTCATTATATACGCTTATAAGAATGATATCAATATTAATAATAAATATTGGAGTAAATTGATAATGATAATCATAATTGTTGTTGATAATATACTAATATATTGATATAATTAGTATATTATAAGATTCTGAGATGATTGGCAGGGGTAATTATGACAGTACATATAGAATCAAGACAGGAATATATTAATTTTTATAAGAGCATTTCGGCTGTTAAAAAAAATGGAGATGAATTTATTCTAAGTATACTTCCACATTACGGAGCAGGAAAAATCAATATTATAAATATATCAAATTATCTTAGCATTATGATACTAGATATAAAATTGAAAGAAGATGTAGATATCACATATAAATTACCTAATCAACATTTTGAAATATCTTGTTGTTTAGGCGGTATAGCCCAAATATCAAGTATTAATCATAAGACAATTAATATTGAAAAAGATAGTGTTATATTGTTAAACTCTAGTAATGACAGTGAAATCAGTGGTAACATGAAGTTATTTAAGAATAAGAAGTTTGTTAATATGGCTTTTTCTTTTGATAGAGAGACATATAGTGAATACCATAAGGTAATAAGTAAGGAATTATGGGGAGAAGTACTGACTTCTGATAAAGTCAAAAAAAAACATACTATCTTAGCAGAGAGGTTACCTCATATTAAAATTCTGTTTTTAAGTATATATAATATAGATATAGAGAACGGTAGTCTTAAGAAACTATACATAGAAAGCAAGATATTAGAGATAATAACTCAAGTAGCATATGCTAGTTGTGATGAGCAAAATAAAATTAAGGTGAATGCTTATGAAAAAGAGCAGATTCAGAGAATACCCGATATAATGATGAAGAATCCAGCCAATCCACCTATGATTGATTCACTTGCAGAGGCAACTAACATAAATGTCAATAGGTTAAAAAAAGGATTTAAATATCTATATGGTGACACAATATATAGTTATTTCAAAAAATTAAAATTACACAGGGCAGCTATATTAATTCAAACAACTGATAAAAGTATGTTGGATATAGCTCAAGATGTAGGATATTCAAGTCAAAGCCAGTTTGGAGCATCATTTAAAAAATATTATGGAGTAACACCTCTTGAATTTTCCAAACAAAAATATTTGTTATGACGTATCTTTTTGGGATAAAATTGAATCGGATTCGGAGATACAAAAAAATCTTCCTTTAGTATAATGTTAGGAGTGGCTAACAAATTAAATGCTAAAGGAGTTTTTTATGTCAAAATATATAATAAAAGGTACGAAAGTATTATTAGAGCTGTTAGATAAAAAAAGTAAAAACAATATGATTAAGTCTATATTAGCTGATTTATTGTCAGTTGGATGTAGTATAATGCCTATGTTTGGTTTGTATAATATCATAAATATCATCCTTCGTAAAAGTGATTCAAAAGGCATGTTCATGTGGGCAGGTATCATTTTTATATCTATTATACTTAAAATAATATTTCATGGTAAAGCTATAAGAATATCTCATATAGTTGCTTATAACACACTATATAACATAAGGAAAGATCTAATTTATAAATTTTCCAGATTGAATCAAGGATATATGGACAGTAATTCTTCAGGGAAATTAAAAAGTATTATTTTTGATGATATTGAATCATTAGAACAATTCTATGGACATCATATTCCAGAAATATTATCTAGTATTGGAATTCCACTAGTTATGGAAATAATTTTATTAATATTGGATTTGAGAATTGCTCTAGTCATGCTTATACCTGTAATCATATTTTTGATATGCTTACATAGAACTAATGTGTTACAATCCAAAAATTTTGAAAGTATGTTTATGACTCAACAGAATCTTAATGCATCCATGGTTGAATATATAAATGCTATGAAAGAGATAAAAATATTCGGAGGCAATAAAAAAGTTTTTTGGAGATTTCAACAATCAGCTGACAGTTACAAAGAGTTTATGGTGAAGTGGTTTAAAGACAGTAGATATCTAATGACTACTAGTGATATTATTTTATCTTCTGGTATTGTATTTGTATTCCCAGTTGCGGGTTATCTATATATTAATGGAAATATTGATATTAGTAAGTTCTTATTATATCTATTTGTTTCTCTATGTTTTTATTCACCATTAGCAAAAATACCACAATTTACAGATGTGTTAAGCATAAATGCTCATATAGCAGAACGTTTACAGATGTTATTGAATATGCAGGAACTTAAGAATCATGAATGCCAAGAATCGTATGTATATAATGGCGATATAATTTTTGATGATGTTTCTTTTGGATATGATGAGAAGAAGGTTATCAAGAATCTTTCGTTTACAATAAAGAAAAATCAGGTTGTAGGTTTAGTTGGACCATCAGGTGGAGGAAAAAGTACAATAACAAAATTAATATCAAGATTCTGGGATGTTAATGAAGGGAAAATTTATATTGATGGTGTTGATATAAAAGAAATATCTACAGAGAATCTAGCGAAATCTATAGCTTATGTAACTCAAAACGTAAGTACTTTTCATATGTCTGTTAGAGATAATATAAAGATGGGTAAACCTGATGCAACAGAAGAAGAAATCATATGTGCTGCAAAAAATGCTATGTGTCATGATTTTATATTAAAACTTCCAAAAGGATATGAAACTCTTTTAGGTGAAGATGGAATTAATCTATCAGGAGGACAGAAACAAAGAATAGCAATAGCAAGAGCATTATTAAAGAATGCTCCTATTCTGTTATTGGATGAAGCAACTGCTTATATGGATCCAGATAATGAAGAACAATTGCAAAAGGTATTGACTAGATTAATGAAAAACAAAACGGTAATAATGATTGCTCATAGACTTTCTACAGTTATTGATGCGGATAAAATATTAGTTCTTGACAAAGGAGTAATTAAGGAAGAAGGAAACCATAATGATTTAATAGGAGTAGGTAAGATATATAAAAAAATGTGGGATTGCTTTAAATATGGTAGTTCATGGACTCTAAGAAGTAAGGAGGCTGAATAATGTTTAGATTAATAAAAAGAATATTAGCTCTAAGTGGTAAAAAAAGGAAAGATCTATATATAGCAAATTTCTTTCAATTAATACAAGCAACTTGTGAAGGAATAGTCTATATAATCATTTATTTGGCTATAACTCATTTGGTTTCTGGCACATTCGATAAAACAATACTATTACAGTATTTTCTAAGTTTGTTAATAGCTATATCTCTAAGATATATATTTTATTATCAAGTAAATAGACTGCAAGCTTCAGCAGGATACGAAATAATGAGGGATATCAGAATTGATGAAACCAAGAAATTGAATAATCTGCCACTAGGTGTTTTTCAAAGTAGAGGTATAGGGAAGTTAACATCAACTTTTACAACAGATATGACATTTATTGAAATGCACTGTATCTATGCAATATCAAGATATGTAGCAGGTATGAGCATTATTATTATGACTACAATAATTATGTTGATAGTTGATTGGAGATTAACTTTATTAGCTGTTTCTGGTTTTGTACCAGGATTTTTAGTATACAGGAATTCTAAGAAAAAGCTATTGATTAATGGACAGATACGTCATGAATCACAACAAAAATGTATATCAGCATTAATTGAATATCTAAATGGATTAGAAACTATACGTTCATATCATATGACAGATAGAATATTCAGTAATATATTTGATAAATTGAATAAGTATAAAGATGCATCAAGCCGTTATGAAATTCAAGCTATCAAACCAATGGCATTGTATCAAATATTAATTAGAATAGGAATGGGTATGATTTTTATTGGAGGGCTGGCATTATATGTAAATAACATTGTCAGTTTAGAAGTTTTTATATTCTTTGCTGTAATCAGTACTTTATACTATCAGCCAATTGAATCAATTTTTCATGACTATGGCACTCTAAATATTATGGGTGTTGCTCTTGACCATCTAGATGAATTAAAAAAGGAAAAGCCTCTAGACAATCATGGAAGTAAGAACATTAGAAAATCTAATATAGAAGGAAATAGGATCAATTTCTGTTATCCTAAAAGTGAAAAAAATGCTATAGATGAAATCAATTTTAGAATGGAACCTAAAACATTGAATGCTATAGTAGGACATTCGGGTAGTGGTAAAACTACTATGTTATATCTGATTTCCAGATTTTTTGATATTGATAGTGGAGAGATAATGATTGATAAGCATAATGTGAAAGATATAGAGTATGGTAATCTTCTTAAGAATATTAGCGTTGTATTCCAAGATTCATATTTATTGGAAGATACTATATTCAATAATATAAAAATGGGAAGTGAAGATGCCACCCGTGAGGAAGTTATAGAAGCTGCTAAAGCTGCATGTTGTCATGATTTTATAATTGAATTGGAAAAGGGTTATGATACTGTAGTAGGAGAAGGGGGTAATACCCTTTCAGGAGGGGAGAAGCAAAGAATAACTATAGCCAGAGCTATCTTAAAAGATGTCCCAATAGTTTTACTGGATGAAGCGATGGCCAGTATAGATCCAGAAAACTCATGGCAGATTAAAAAAGCGATAGATGCATTGACTAGAGATAAGACAGTAATTCTTATAGCACATACACTGGATTATATAAAATATGCAGACCAGATTATTGTTATGGAGAATGGAAGGATTGAAGAACATGGCAAACACGATTATCTCATAGAACGTAATGGGATATATAAGAAAATGTGGGATATACAGCAGACTACAAAAGAATGGAAGGCTATCAATTAATGAGTAGGACAGCAATATTAAAAAAACTGTTTATTTCTATACTAACATTGATATTAGTTACTTTCATGTCCTTTTTGCTAGTTCAGATATCACCTATAGACCCTGTAGAAAGTTATATTAGATTACATGGTTCCAATCCAACGGCTGAAGCTGTCAGGGTAATCAGTAAATCACTTGGATTGGATAAACCATTGATAATACAGTATCTATTATGGATAAAAAATGCACTAACATTAAATTTTGGTAGTTCATTAGTAACAGGTAATCTGGTTGCTCATGAATTTTCAGGTGCTATACCAAAAACTCTAACAATGGTGTCAGAAAGTATATTGATTCAGATTATAAGTATATTTTTAATTGGAACTCTAATGCAGCTAATCAATAATAAAATAATAAAAAGACTAATAGAGATTATTAATATTGCATGTTTATCAATACCTTTATTTTTAATTGGAACAATAGCCATTGATATATTTGCTATGAAATTAGATATAATAAATGTATTGAATTCAGGTAGGCTATGGCCTGCGTTATGTTTGGCTGTACCCTATACTGCTCTGTATAGTAATATGTTAAGTACGAATCTGGATAATCAGATGAAATCAGAATGGGCTGTTTATGCAAGATGTAGAGGTATATCAGATAAGAGAATCTTATTTTGCCATGCAATGGGACATTCCATAATTGAATTACTACCAAGCTTTGCACAGAATGTTGGAATACTCTTCGCTTGTTCTGGAATCATTGAAGCTGTTTTTTCATATAGAGGTGTTGGTAATCTAATAATAGAAGCAGTTATCCATAGGGACATACCTATGATTCATGCCAGTGTACTATTTCTAGCAATTATAATATTGTTAGCTAATTTTATTTCAGATATTTGTAAAATAATTATTGGACGTAGAGGTAGAGGAAGAGATTATGAATAATAAGACAAAAACAAAGATTATATTAGTTATTATTGTGTTTGTATTACTTGCAATGAGTAATAATTTTACTCCTCATAATCCTGTAAAACAAAATTTATCTATACGTTTGCAACCATCTTCCAAGGAATATCCTTTTGGTACAGATACACTAGGTAGATGCGTTTTATCAAGGGTTTTGGCTGGAGGGAAATTAACGATTGGTATTGTAATTCTGTCTAGTACAATGGTTCTTATTTTAGGAACTGTGTTTGGACTTATAAATGGACTATATAGCGGAAAGTTGGAAATAGTTTTTGAAAGTATAATAAATATGTTTACAGCACTGCCACCTATAATATACATCTTAGTTTTTGTTGGTATATGGGGTGGAGGAGCATTTACTATGATATTATCGCTAACTCTATCTAATTGGGCAAGAGTAGCTAAATTAGTAAAAGCAAAGGTTGATATTGAGAAAAATAAAGCTTATGTATTTTGTGCTATAACTAGTGGTGCTTCAAGGAACAGATTGATATTTGTACATATCCTGCCTAATTGTATAAGAGAGATATTAGTATTCATGAGCCTAATATGTGCAGATATGATTATCTTAATCGCTAGTTTTTCTTTTATAGGGATAGGATTAGGGTCTGATACGGTAAATTGGGGACAAATGATTGCTGAGGGACGCAGTAAAGTAAGAATCAGACCAGACATAATATTATATCCTGCTATAACAATATTTTTATCAACATTTTTATTTAACTATATTGGAAAAGAGACAGATTAGGGGAATTAGGATGTTAAGTATTAGAGAGCTATCAGTAATTACCAAAAAGGATGAAGCATTAATCAAGGATGTCAGCTTTGATTTGCATAGGAAAGAATTGATATTTCTGAGAGGCAAGAGCGGATGTGGAAAATCAACTATCTTAAAAGCAATAATGGGAAGCTTAGATGATAATTTGAAGGTTTATTCAACCAAATTTCAAGTTGATGATATAGATGTTAATAAATTGAACAATAGAAGAAAAAGGCGTTTATATGGAAAAAACATAGGATTAATTCCTCAAAACCCAATGAATGTCTTTGATCCAAGAAAAAGTATCAGAAGTCAGATATTAGAAAGTTATAAGGTAAGTCTGGATATCAATAAAAAACAATCTTTAATTTTAGCAAAAGACATGTTATCAAGTGTTAATTTAAAAGAAGTAAACATAATATTAGATTCATTGCCTCATGAGCTGTCAGGTGGAATGTTACAAAGAGTAATAATTGCCATTTTACTTGGAATAAAGCCTGATTATATATTAGCAGATGAACCTGTCTCTGCATTAGATGAAGATAATAAAAATGAAATCATCAAATTGTTATTATCTTTAAAAACACAGTCAGGGCTATTGATAACAACACATAATACTAAGTTTCTAAGTTGTAATAATGACAAAACATTGATAATGAAAAACGGAAAAATAATTAAAGAAGAGAAAAGAAATAACTTAAAACCAGTATATAGTGATATTAATTCAATTGATGATAATTATTGTAATGAGGGAGATTTCAAATGGACTGTCTACAAGTGAAAAATGTAATAAAGAGATATTTGCAATTAGATGGTAAAGGAAAGGAAGTCTTAAGAGGAATTGATTTTACTGTAAAAAATCAAGAGACAGTTAGTCTTCTAGGAGAAAGTGGTTGTGGTAAAAGTACCCTTGCAAGAATTATATTAGGAATTGAAAAATTAGACAAAGGTAGTATTGTCATTAATGATACCTCAATAGAAACCTTTAGCTATAATAGGTATAGAAAAATCAGGAATAGTATTCAAGGTGTATTTCAAGATTCTACTGGTTCACTAAATCCAAAGCTTACTGTGTTAAAAAACATGGAGGAGGGATTAAAGAATATAAGAAAGATAAAAAAACATGATAGAAAAAGACAAATATTAGATTTAATGCAACAATTAGATCTACCATTGGAGATATTAAAAACACCAGTTAAAGGACTAAGTGGTGGTGAGCAGAGAAGAGTATCTCTAATTAGAGCTTTATTAGTAAGACCAGATATTTTAATACTAGATGAGATAACCAGTGGATTAGATGTTGAGTCCAAGGAAAAGGTTATATCATTATTGAGTACATATAAGAAACAGTATAATTGTGCCTATCTGTTGATAACTCATGATAAATCCTTAGCTTATAAGATATCAGATAGGATTTTATATATAGAAGAAGGAATTATTACAAAACAAGGTGAAAGGAAAAAATGAAGAATGAGAAAAAATATAATAATGCTAGTGGTAATGCTGATTATGGGGATCATGTTAACAGGATGTGGGAAAGATGATAAGAAGGAAAAAGTTATTAGTGAATTAGGTCAAGATAAAAATGAACAAGTCAGTAAAGTAGAAGATGACAAGGAGAAAGTATTGAATATGGGTTTTGGTGGTAATCTAGAAAATTATACTCCAGTTACAGCATTTGGATTGAACTTTACTCCTGTTAATCTAGTTTTCGAGACTTTGGTAAAATATGATAATGGAAAAATTATTCCTTACCTTGCAAAATCATGGAAATGGAATGAAGAAAATAATGAAATAACTTTTTATCTAAGAGATGATGTAGTATTCCATGATGGAGAGAAGTTTAATGCTGAGGCTGTTAAATTAAACTTTGAATGGCAGAAACAAAATATGTTATTTACATATCTAAAAGGATTACATCTAATAAAAGAAATAGAAGTTGTTGACGACTATGAAGTAAAGTTAAAATATGATGCCCCTTATTATGCAGTTTTGCAAGATTTGTCATCAGCTAATCCAGTGGGAATAGTATCTCCGAAAACTCTTGACATGAATAATTTTGAAGTCATTAATGGATCAGTTGGAACTGGACCTTATAAATATAGTGTTTACGATAATAATATTGGTACCACATTAATGGTAAATGATGATTATTGGGGGGAATCTCCTAAATATGATAAAGTAGTCATTAAATATATACCGGACTCTAATTCTAGAATAATGGCATTAGAATCTGGAGAGATTGACATGATATTTGGGTCTGATTGGATTAGTTATGACGATTATACACAAGAGGTACAGGTAGATAATATAGATGGAAAGATTGCCAAGCAGACAACTAAAACTAGAAATATTCTTCTTAATGCAGGTTCAGATATTTTATCTGATTTAAAAGTTAGAGAAGCAATAGTATATGCTGTTGACAAAGAAGATATTGTCAATAATCTTATGTATGGATATGAAGAGATTGCCCCTAGTATTCTAGATGATGACTTACCTCATTGTGATATTAAATATGATGTTAATAGAAAGTATGATGTAGAGAAAGCAAAAAAATTATTAGAAGAAGCAGGATGGAAAATCTCAAATGATGGTATTAGAGAAAAAGATGGTAAAAGACTCTCTATCAAATTTATATACCAAATGGAGCGTAGTCTTAATAGTGAAATAGCTGAAATTATCAAAGCACAATTAAATAGAATTGGTATCGAAGTAGAAACAGAAGGACTAGAATTAATGACATGGTTCCAAAAAGGTGGGATGGGAGAATTTGATATGTCAATTGTAAGTACTTATGCTACCCCTAATGATCCACAGAATTTCATCAGTCCAATGATAACACCTCAGACACCTGGAGACTGTTTATCTATAAGCTCATTGAGGGATTATAATAAATTTAAAAAATTAGTTGAAACATCATTAATAACAGCAGATGGTGAAGAAATTGATAAATTGTATGTAGATATACTTAACTATTTGAATAATAATGCTATATATTTACCTATATCATATCAAAAGGAAATGGTATTATACAGAAAAGATAAGATTAAGGATTTTAAATTTGGAGGGTGTCCTATTAATCTAGATCCAACTTTGATTAAACAATAAACATAATATAATAAATTTAATATTTTATACTATACATTATTGATATATAATAAGAATATATTATAATCTAATAACAAATTTGTAGGATACTTAAGAGAGTGTATAATTAATTGAACCAAATACTTTTGAAGGGATGATAATGTATGTATAAAATTAAAAAATGTTCTAGGGTATCAGATTCAATTGTATTCAAAGCTTTTACAGATGGATTTGCAGACTATATGATACATGTTGAGATGGACAAAAAATATTTTATTAATAGATTCTTCGGTCCAGAAGGAAATGATAGAGAACTTTCATTTATAGCATTCAAAGAAGATATACCAGTAGGTATAATTCTGGGAGGAGTTAAAGAAGGGGAAAATGTCAAGACGTTAAGATGTGGTGGTATGTCACTTATTCCTTCTGAAAGAGGTAATGGACTTGCTAAGACTTTAATGGAATATCATGAGAAGAAAGCTAAAGAAATTGGATGTAGGCAGTTATTTCTTGAAGTAATAAAAGGTAATGACAGAGCTATAAACTTTTATAAAAAGATGGGCTATGAAAAAGTATATAATTTAACTTATAGAAAATGGGAAATTAAAGATAAGAGCAACATAGGTATAAGCCCTTATGACAATAAAGTGGAAGATATGACTTTTGAGGGTATTAAATCTTTAAGAGAAATTGAATATTCACATTTACCATGGCAAAGTGATTTTCCTTATTTCAAAAATATAGAGTGTAACTATTATGGTATTAAGGAAAAGGGAAACATTGTTGCAGGAATTGTAGCAACCAATAAACGTTTAATTTACTTATGGGTACATCCAATGTATCGTATGAAAGGATATGGAAAGTCATTATTGAACAAAGTTATTACAGAATTGGAACCAGAAGAGCTTAATGTCTCATATACTAACAATTCACAGGTACATACTTTTTGTAATCATTTGAATATGAAGATGGAATCAATAAGTCAATTAGAGATGTATAAGTGGTTAGCTTAATAATAAATATAGCTATTTTGTCAGCCCTAGAACTCCACAATGAGTTCTAGGGCTTATATTTTATAGTATGAATTTGTTCTGAAATTATTATAAATTGAGTTTTTGTCCATATTAACTACATCGTTATTGTTTAACTATTAAATTATGCTAAAATAATATATAATATAAGTAAGATATGTTAGACAGCATATAATATACCAACAGATGAGGTGACCATTATGTTCGAAAAACTCGTAAGGAAGCATTCAGTGCAGATGGTAATATTTTTTATATGGTTTATTAGTGTACTCATATCTGGGTTATTGACTTTATTTATAATGAGAATTACGTTAGATGAAAATTATATGATTGCTTTAATAATAGCTTGTTCAGCTGCAACTGTTGCTTCACTATCAACTTCCATTCCCACAACTCTAGTGTACAAAAAGATAATAAAGATGAAAGATGAAATAATTAAATTATCTAAAATAGACGGATTGACTAAGTTGTTGAATAGAACCTCATTCATGGAATTATATGAGCAATTAGTTAAGGTATCCATTGAAAAGCAAGATAGCTTAGCAGTAATTATATTCGACTTAGACCATTTTAAACGTATTAACGATTCTTATGGTCATGCTGGTGGAGATAAAGTCCTTGAGAGAGTAGGTACAATAATTAAACAGTTATTACCAAAGCAAGAACTGATTGGTAGGTTTGGGGGAGAAGAATTCATAGTTGTTTTGCATGAAGTAACAAAAGATGAAGCTGGAGTTATTGGTGAGAGAATTAGACGAGAATTAAATAGCAGTATAATATATAATGAAAAAGAAATTAATTTCACTGTTAGCGTGGGAATCGTCCATACAAGTCATTGTAATCTGGATACTGATAGTCTAATAAAAATTGCTGACGATAATTTATATATTGCCAAAAGAAGTGGGAGAAATAATACTAGTATTGAACATGTGTAAAATCATGAAGAAATATACATATATTAATATAATAGGATATAATTAGTGTATTAATAATTTGTTCAAAGTACCATTCTGATATTAACTTTATAGAATGGTACTTTTTCTATTTTTATATGATAACTTTGAACCTTGTTAATAGGTAATAGATAGAGTATAATGTATCTCAGAAATGTAGGAGGACAATTATGGATAATAAACCTAAAGCAGTACTATTTATGCTGATTTCTGCGATTGCGTTTGCTCTTATGCAGACAATGGTGAAATTGGCTGGAGATATACCAACATTTGAAAAAGTTTTATTTAGAAACTTGGTAAGTTTATTTGTTGCACTAAGCGTTATTTATCGTACAAAAACACCTATGTTTGGGAAAAAGGAGAACCAAAAATATCTGTTAGGAAGATCTCTTCTAGGATTGGGAGGAGTAGTTTTTTATTTCTACGCCATCAACAATCTTATTATGGCTGATGCGGCGATGCTTAACAAGTTATCACCTTTTTTTGTAACTATTTTTGCTTGCATATTCCTAAAAGAGAAATTGAACAAGATTCAAATACCTTCATTGATTATAGTATTTATTGGGGCAATGTTAATCATTAAGCCTGAGTTCAGCTTTGAAGTGTTGCCGGCAGGAGCAGGATTGCTTTCGGCGATATGTGCAGGAGCGGCATATACAATAGTGAGATCATTAAAAAATAAGGAAAACCCATCTACTATTGTGTTTTACTTTTCTTTCGTTTCAGTTATCGTGATGATTCCATTGACCATAATGAATTTTCAGATGCCTACGGGTATGCAGTGGGTGTACTTAATAGGAACAGGTGTTTTTGCAGCTATGGGTCAATATGGATTGACTTTTGCATATAAATATGCACCAGCTTCTGAAGTATCTATATATAACTATACCACTATCATTTTTGCTGCAATAATGGGCTTTCTTGTATGGGGAGAATTGCCAGATTGGCTTAGTTTATTGGGAAGTATATTAATTATTGTCACAGCTGTAGTTGCATTTATATACCAGAATAAACGAATTGAGGAATAAAATCATAGGACATCAAAGTTTCTAATACTTCATATAATGAACTAGTGCATGCTATTGAATTTGCTATAACTTAGGTAAATAAATAAAATATCATTAATGTTTTTTAGGGAGGAGTTATTATGGATACGATTATCGTTTATGAAAGTAAGTACGGGTCTACTAAAGAAATTGCTAAGGACTTGGCTATGGTATTAGGTCCTGCAACATATTGTACAACAGATGAGTGGAAAGATGAATATAAAAATAGTGATTATATTATTATAGGTACACCTATCTATGGGGAAAAGGTTAATCCTAAGATATATGATTTTGTGTATATGAACAGGGAATGGCTTAGTAACAAGAAAGTATTTTTGTTTTGCGTTAGTTTAAGGAATGAAGGTGCAGAGATATATTTAACACCTTTGAAAGATATATTAAAAGGAAGTGTTGTTTCTACAAAGGCTATAGGTGGTAGACTTCTACTTAATCAGTTGGATAATGAAGATTATACCATGATGAAAAATTTCAGTAACGCATACGGAATGCCATTTCAGGACGTTGACTCATTTGATATAAAACAAATTACAGAGTACGGGTTATATATTAGAAAACAAAGAGATTATTTGATTAGAATGCCAATAGAAGAATTGAAAATCTATATAGAGGAATTTTTAGGAAAACATAATACATGTGCGCTTGCTACAGGATATGATAACGAAGTAAGAGCTACACCAGTAGAGTATACATACAATAAAGGTCATATGTATATTTTAAGTGAAGGCGGGTTCAAATTTGCTAATATATTGTTGAATGATTATGTTTCTATTACAGTCTATGATTCATTTCAAGGAATGAACACTTTAGCTGGTTTGCAAATGACAGGAAAAGCAGAAATCATTGAAGACGAATGTGAAGAATATCTTGCTTATCTCAGGGAAAGAGGAATAAGACAAGAAAAGCTGCCTTCTCCATTACATCTTATCAGTATAAAAATTGAACATGTGGAAATATTGAGCTCTGAGTTGAAGAAAAGGGGTTATGGGGTAAAACAGTATTATAATTTTTTGAAAGAGACCTAGATTTAATCTAAGTCTCTTATTTTTTCAATATCTCTTCCACCACAAGCTTACTAGACAATAACACAATAGAAATTCCTGTACCAGGGTGAACGGAGTTTCCTACAAAATATAAATTATCTACAGTAGGAGATTTTATATGAGGTCTAAAATAGTTAGTCTGTAAAAGAGTAGGGCTAAGTCCAAAAGAAGTTCCACCATAAGAATTAAATCTTGTTAACATATCATTAGGAGTTGTTATACTTTCATAAATGATATTTTCTTGTATATCTGATAAACCTTCTATAGTAGAAAGTTGAGCAAAAACTCTATTTTTCATTATGTTGATTGTCTTGTTATTCCAAGTAATATCATTGAATAATAGATTAGGTACACGAACTGTTATATTCACACATTCTGTATCTTCTTTTGCCATAGTATCATCTACTTTGCTTGGACAATATATATATAATGAAGGATTCTCAGGAAGGTTTTTAAAGAACGCTGATTGGATATTTTTTTCGAAATCATCACCAATATAAATATTATGGACTGATAGCTTAGGATATTTTTTCTTAAGACCTAGATGCATTATAAATGTAGAGCAGGAATATTTCATTTTAGATATTTTTTTATCAGTATATTTACCTTTAGCTTCATTATCTTTAATTAATTCTGTAATTGCATACGGAAAATCTTCATTACACACTACTATATCAGCTTTATCAATTCCAGATTTACTTTTAATCCCTGTTGCAGAACCATTCTCTATAACTATTTCTTCGACAGGAGTATCAGTTATTATTTTTCCACCAAATTCATAAATCATTTTTTCTAATGCTTCTATATATGAATACATACCACCCTCAAGATGTGTAAGACCATATAGCTGACTTATGGTAGGAACTAAATTGTAGATATTAGGACCATCAAAAGGAGATATACCAACATATAGAGATTGAAAAGCAATTAGATTCCGTAGATTGTTACTATCTATATAAGAAGATATATGACTGTAAGCATTACTGAATGTATTGATTTTCAGCATTTTCTGCAATGAGACAAAGTTAAAAAAGTCAACAGGTCTTCTAAAAGAATTATTAAGAAAATATTTATTGGCGATTAGATATTTTTCATATACTTTAGATAAAAATTTATAGTAGCCTATTGAGTCTTTTTTTGATAAAGCTTCCAAGCTTTCAGTGAGTTTACCAATATCCCTGAAAAGGTCAAAATGAGTCCGATCGGAATAGAATGCTCTATAGATAGGGTCTAAATCTATAAAATTAATATAATCTTTATAGTCCTTACCAACATATCTAAAAACATCCTTATATATTTCAGGTGTCATCAATATAGAAGCGGTGAGATCGAATCTAAAACTATTTGTCTCAATAAGATTAACTCTGCCGCCTATCCTATTGTTTTTTTCATAAATGGTCACTTTGTATCCTTTACTTAATAATTTCACAGCTGTAGCTAAGCCACCAACACCAGCACCAACTATTATTACGGATTTATTCAATTTAATTGCTCCTTCAAAAGGTAATAACTTAGTTTTTGATTTTTTAATATAAATTATACTTATTGAGAAGATAAAAAAATAATGGGTATAAATATCAAAATATCCATTAAATTAAAGTTTACAAAACAGGACACTAAAAGAGAAGATATAAAATTTTAATTGTGCTAAACTTTTACTCAGGAGGTGAAGAAATGGAATGGTTAACGAAACTAAGTAAAGCAATAAATTATATAGAAGAGAATTTGACAGGAAATATCTCATATGATGAAGCTGCTAAGATTGCTTGTTGTTCAACATACTACTTTCAACGTATGTTTTCCTACGTAGCAGATATACCACTATCAAGCTATATACGGCGCAGAAGAATGACAAAAGCCGCTTTTGAACTACAGACAAGTGACAAAAAAGTTATGGATATTGCATTAAAATATGGTTATGATTCTCCAACTTCTTTCAATCGTGCTTTTCAGAGAGTTCATGGTGTTTCACCTACTGCTGCTAGAAAAGAGGGGACCATTTTAAACTCTTATCCACCTATTAGGTTTAGTATTAAGGTTACTGGAGGTGAAAGTATGAGGTATAGAATTGAGAAAAAAAATCCTATAAGGATAGTTGGGATTAGAGTTCCACTGAAAGAAGACGTAGAACAGAATTTTAAGATAGTACCAAAGTTTTGGGGTGAAACATTAGATAGCAATATATTCACTGAAATATGTAAGCTGCCTAATAAAGAACCAAAGGGTGTATTGGGTATTACTGAATATAAAAATCCAGAAGAGATTTATTACTATATTGGTGCATCAACAGATAAAGAAGTTCCAGAAAACATGTCTGTATTGGAAATACCAGAAGCTACATGGGCGATTTTTGAATGCGATGGTCCATTACCAGAATCAATTCAAACCATATTTAGACGTTTTTTAACAGAGTGGTTACCATTCTCTAGTTATGAATATGCAAAATTACCAGATATAGAAGTCTATCCTATAAGGGGTGATAAAGCAAAAGGTATACATTCAGAAGTATGGATAGGAGTTAAGAAGGTCAAGGAGGAAGACAATGAAATATGATATAGAAATCAAAGATGTTGAACCAATCAGAGTGGCATCAATGGGTTATAAAGGAAATATTACACAAGCTTCTAGACAGTTCCCCAATGTATTCAAATCCATTAGAGGAAAATTAAACGGGGCACCATTTTTTGCTTATTATGATGTAGATGAAAAAACTGGTATAGGTGAATTGGAATTATGTGTTCCTACTAGTGAGACCCCTAATAGTCAAGGGATAACAATAAAAGAATTACCAAGGGTAAAAGCATTATGTCTTACACATATTGGAGGGTATGATGGATTACCAAAGGCTTATGAGGCAATGATAAATTATTTAGAAGAAAATAATCTGAAGGTACAAGCGCCTTGGAGAGAAGTATATATAAAAGGACCTGGATTAATACTCAAAGGTAATCCAGATAAGTATATTACTGAGATAATATTTCCTATTGAAGAGGGGGAAAATAATGCTGGCAATTGAGACTGACAAACTGGTTAAACAATATAAAAATGGGGTTAAAGCTCTTGATGGTCTGAATCTACAAGTGAATAAAGGAGAGATATTTTCTCTTCTAGGACCTAATGGAGCAGGAAAATCTTCTCTAATCAATATCTTAACAACTTTTTATAAACCCACATCCGGTAAAGTTACCATCTTAGGTAAGGATTTATGTAAAGACCCTTCGTGGATTCGTACTCAGATTGCTTGTGTGGCACAACATATTTCCATTGACGAACATCTATCCCTTATGGAAAATATGATGTTTCAGAGCAGGATGTATAAAGTGGATAAACAAGTAGCAAGAGAAAGAATTAATTCATTGATTAATAGTTTCGGTCTTGTAAGTTATCTAAAATATCCTACATCTTCATATTCGGGAGGGATAAAACGTAGATTGGATATTGCTATGAATATGGTGTCACTTCCTAAAATACTATTTCTGGATGAACCAACTGTAGGTATGGATGCCATGTCACGAAAATCAATGTGGGAGATGTTATTAAAGATACGTGATGAATATAAAACTACCATTTTCCTTACAACACATTATCTAGAAGAAGCAGACTGGTTAAGTAATAATATTTGTATTATGAAACAAGGTAGAGAATTAGCACATGGAACATCTTCAAGCCTAAGAGGAATTATCAAGCAGAATATGATTCATATAGTATTCATGGACAAGAAGGAAGTTGTAAAATATAAAAATATGCTTGATAGTACTGGTTTAATCAAGTTCAGTAAGACAAGAGATAATTCTATTTTTGTTGGGGTAGAAGATAGTAGAGTAGGGTTTAAAGCCATTAACAAATGGCTGATGGATAATAATGTGAATTTCAGTGCTATTGAGATTGTGGAACCAACATTAGAAGATGTATTCTTAGCATTAACAGACTCGGACAATAATAGAGGGGAGGTACTTATATGTTGAATTTTTTATGGCGTAACATGAAATGGCGTTTTCAGAATCCTATTTCAATATTGATACCAGTATTACAACCTTTTATATGGCTAGTTCTATATAGTGCTGTAGCAGGACAGACAATGAAAAGTATAGATAACACTAATTATACTGCTTTTATTTTACCGGGACTTATTGTGTTAGTTGCCTTCGTATCATCTTGCAGTGGAGGAATAATCAATTTCATCAATAAGTCTAATGGGAGTTTCTATAGAATACTTATAGCTCCTGTAAGTCGAATATCAATAGTATTAGGTCAAATGATGGAATCAGTATTACTATCTTTTTTAGAAATTGCTATTTTATGTATTACAGGACTTTTTTTCTCGGTTAAGATAGCATCTGGAATTTTTGGGGTTTTATTAATAATTCTATTGATATTTTTGACAGCGTTCTTTATGTCTGGGTTATGTTATTCCATAAGTCTTATGCTTCCTAATGAAGTTATCTATGAAACCATAATGAATGCTATAGTACTTCCTGTTTTCTTTTTGAGTTCTGCATTATTTCCAGTGGATAATTTGTCTGGTGGACTGAAAGTAGCAATCAATCTCAATCCTTTTACACATATAATTAACGCTATACGAAGTCTTATATTTGGAGAATCAATAATGTTAGGAGACATTTTACCTGTTATATTACTATTTATTGTTTTGTGTTTTTTAAGTTTTGCTCTTGCCTTTAGAAGACTTAAGAAGATAACATTGTAGTATAATTCAAAAATAGAAGCACTTGAAATTCGGTGCTTTTACTTTTATTAAATTTTGTAGACTTATAAATTAAAAATATGTTAACCTAATAATTATAATAGATGAAGAGGTGGTATGATGAAAATTATATTCAATGAATCAAGGCAAATATACATATCCATGATTAATAAGGTTCAAGATTATATAGAAAAGCATTTGGATGAAGAATTAACGGTAGAATTGCTTGCAGGTATTGCTTCATTTTCTAGTTTCCATTTTCAGAGAATCTATAGACAGATAACTGGAGAGAGCCTATACAGCTATATAAAAAGACTACGTTTAGAAAAAGCTACATTTCTATTAGCGACCAATAATAACAAAACGATTCAAGATATAGCCCTATCACTAGGTTACTCTAACCAATCATCCTTTGCTAAAGCATTTAAAAACAAATTTGGAATGAATGCAAGCAAGTTTAGAAATCTCAGTGAAAACGATAGGATGCTAATTATTGAGAATATAAATAGTGCTCATGATAGCACGAATGGAAAAGTATATGATAAAGAAATTGACTATACTACACCTATGGAATTATCTGTTCAGATGATGAAGCCAACAAAAGTAGTTTATATAAGGCATACAGGATCATATAAGGGTGACAGTAATCTTTTTGAACAATTATTTACAAAATTATATTCATATACTAGTTCATTGGATATTATAAAAAAGGATTCAAAATGGTTTGTTGCCTATCATGATTTTGGTGACTTAACAATGGAAGAACAACTTAGACTAAGTGTATGTATGTCAATAGATACAGATATTAGAACCAATGGCGAATTTGGCAGTATGATTCTAGAAGGTGGGAAATATGCGGTAGGAAGGTTTGCATTAAAACCAGAGGGATATCAACTTGCTTGGAATTATATGCTATCAAAATGGCTTCCAGAAAGCGGTTATGTACCAGATGACCGTGTGTTTTTTGAATATTATCCACCAGAAGACAATATCAACCATAAAGAGGAAAAGATTGTTGAAATATTTATCCCTATAATTCCTCTTTAGAAATGGAGGTTCTATGGAAAAATTACAATTTCAGCCAATAGGAGATTTTGAATTAATAGGAAAAGCAAGTAATGAGCTTAATAACACAGCTATGATTACATTAAGAAAAGGATTTGAAAAAGCAATCACAGGGTTGAGTAATTTTAGTCATTGCATAATTTATACTAAGTTAGTAGATAAAATTATGTGTTACGGCACAAAAATAGAGGATATCAATGTAAGTAAAGGGCAAATATCAATTGATGAAATTAATGTTAAAGGTGATATCGTAGATATAAAACCGTATTTTCCATGTGAAGAAAATATACAAGATACGATTATTAACAAATCGGCTACTATTACTTTTGAGGGAAATGTGATTGGTAAGTACGTATATATCAATAAAAAAAGTATAATCAGGATAGAAGAGTCACAGCATCTTACAAATACTGGAATACAGTCATTTTTAGAATTAATAGAGAAAGGTGATTATCTTAGAATACTTTGGTGGTTTCATAGATATGATAAAAAAGATTATCGTAAAATCAGGTTGTGTAATCCACCTTATGAAAATGCACCTAGATGTGGAGTTTTTGCAACTAGATCACCTGTAAGACCTAATCCACTGGCATCCACAGTTATAAAGGTCAAATCTGTGGATAAAGTCAATCATTTAATTGAAGTCTGTGGATTTGATGGTTTTGAAGACACGAATATATTACAGATTATGCCGTATAATGCTGTCACTGTTTTTGATGATGTAAAAGTTCCGGATTGGGTAGCTCACTGGACTGGTTACAAGATGTTTTCGGATTTTGATAAAATGATAAATATTCCTAACAGAGATTTTAACAGACATATAGATAAGAAACAACCAATATTTATACAAGAGTTAGAACCAGAAAACAACTTAGAATTAGAGAATATAAATTCTAATGAGATTATTGTTGAAAATGCTTCTATCCATAATCTAAAAGATATTTCTGTGAAAATACCAAAGGATAAAATTACAGTAATAACAGGAATTAGCGGAAGTGGTAAGTCAAGTCTTGCTTTTGATACCATATATAATGAGAGTAAAAGGCAGTTCATGGACTTGATTGCCTCCAATACACACATAGATAATGATTACAATGATTCAAAAGTGAAAAGAATAACTGGATTACAGCCTGCCATAGCCATAGAGCAGAGAAATCTAGGGATGAATCCAAGGTCAACAGTAGGCTCTGTGTCTAGAATTGGAGATTATCTAAGACTACTATATGCTACCATAGGTGAGAGAGTATGCCCTCATTGTAATGAAACTGTTCCTAACAATAACGTGTGCAGTAAATGTGGTAGTATTTTTTTCTCACTGACGCCTTCTGTATTCAGTTATAATAATCCAGATTATATGTGCCCTGTTTGTAAAGGATTAGGGGAAAAAATGAAAATAGATACTAATCTTATCATTGATAATCCTGAGAAGTCAATCTTAGATGGAGCTTCGCTTTGGTGGGGAAATCTAAGAAAGTTCAGAGAAAATCCAAATGCTAATTGGATGAAAGGTGAAGTTCTTGCACTAGCTGATGATATGAAGGAAGATTTGGAAGTTCCTTTCAAGAATCTATCGGATGATTTCAAAAAACAACTATTTTATGGTACCGATGGAAGAGAAGTTAGCCTTGACTATATGAATTCTAATGGTAGAAAAGGTACTATAACAAGACCTGTTGAAGGAGTAGTAAATATTATGTATCGCCTTATGAAAAATAATAATAAGGATAAACCTCTAAATCACCTTGAACGATTTATCGTTAAGAAAAAATGTGACCGTTGTAATGGGGAACGCTTAATAGATGAAGCACGTTTAGTCAAAATAGGTAATACACGCTATCCAGAAGCTGTTTCCTTGAGCATAGACAATCTCAGGGACTGGTGTCATACAACATATGATTCTCTAAGTGATAGAGAAAAAGAAATGTCAAAAAGTATTTTTATTAAGATATTGTATAGATTAAAGAAAATACAACAAGTAGGATTAAGTTATCTAAGTCTTGATAGGAGTATTCCTACTTTATCAGGTGGAGAGGCTCAGAGATTGAAGATAGCTACACAATTTGGTTCTTCTTTTACTAACGTTCTCTATATAATGGATGAGCCATCTAAAGGACTTCATCCCAGAGACTATAGATTTCTAATAAAAACAATAAGTGATCTGAAAAAGTTGAATAATACTATAATTATGGTAGAACATAAAAATGCATTTAAAGAAATAGCAGATTATTTGATAGAGATAGGTCAGGGAGCAGGAAAATATGGGGGAGAATTAATAAGGGCAGAGGAGGTTGTGAAAGAAAATAATGTACCAGAATATGATAAAGAGACTGATATAGATATAATCCAAGTACAGGATTATGATTATCTTGAAAAATTAGATTTGAAGCCTATTGGTAATTCCATAAGTAAAGATAAATTGTTAGAGTTAAAAGGTATAACTACTAATAACTTAAAAAATATTGACATCACTATACCATTATCAAAATTGACTTGTATTGTTGGTGTTAGTGGTTCAGGTAAGAGTAGTCTCATATCAGAAACTTTATACCCAGCAATATTAAAAGCAACTGGTAAAAAAATGGAATCCATTGGGAGATGCAAAGAAATTATAGGAGTAGATAGTCTAAAAGAAGTTTATTATGTTAGCCAAAAGCCTATAGGAAAAACTCCTAGGTCGAATCCGGGAACATATACAGGTGTATTTGATTTAATAAGGGATTTCTACTCCAGATTGGAAGCAGCAAAAGAAGGTAAATTGACAAAAGAACATTTTAGTTTTAATAGTAAAAAGGGTCAATGCCCTGAATGTAAAGGAGCTGGACAGATAGCAGTTCCTATGCATTTTATGCCAGATATCTACACAGTATGTTCTAAATGTAAGGGAAGAAGATATCTTGAAAAAGTATTGGAAGTAAAATATAAGGGGTATTCTATAGCTGATTTACTTGAGTTAGAGATAAAAGAGGTAAAAGAAATATTTAGAGAGCAGGAAAAAATATATACTATACTTGATATGTTAGATAAAGTAGGTGTTGCCTATATAAAATTAGGTCAGAGTGCAACAACTCTTTCAGGAGGAGAGGCACAGCGAATAAAACTTGCAAAAGAGCTATGTTCAGGTAAAACAAAAGATGTATTATATATTCTTGATGAACCTACAACAGGACTTCATGATAAGGATGTACAAAAACTTATAAATATTTTGGGAGAACTGACGAATAATGGGGCGACTGTTATAGTTATTGAGCATAACCCTATGTTAATTAAAAGAGGGGATTATGTTATTGAGATGGGACCAGAAGGTGGAGATTTGGGAGGATATGTAATTGGAGAAGGATGGTTAGGGCATTAAATGAAATTTAATTGACTTCTTATTAAGGAAACATCTGAAGTTTTAGTTATTATGGGATAAAAATTGTAAAAATTTGGTAAAAAAATGACTGAAAAACAAAATTTGTTTTCAGTCATTTTTTAAGTAATAATTTAACATAGCTGATACGGATTCATCACTGATAACATGCTCGATGGCACAAGCATCTCCGTCAGCAATTACAGGATCAATATCTAAGATTTCTATTAAGAAACGACTGATTACATGATGTTTATGAGATGTCTGTTCAGCTATAATCTTACCTTTTTCTGTTAGTACGATTTCTTTGTATTTTTCATTAATAAGTAAACCTTTTTTAGTTAATGTAGTCATGGCACTATTGGTGCTGGCTTTTGTGACACCAAGACGTTTTGCTATATCAGATACTCTTGCACTTCCATTACCTTCTTGTGATAGTTCATATATTGCTTCTAGATAATTCTCCATAGTGAAAGTTAATTTTTTCATTTAATCTACTCCTTTGTGTTCTTATATCATTATATCAAATAAATACTATTATTAAAATATTTTATTTAATACTATTTTTTCGACATTATCAATGAATCTTATAGCAAAAACAACTGTATCAATACATTATTTACCATGTAAATATATAATATCAGTAATTATATAACAATACTTACATATAAAAATGTTATTTTAGACGATAAATAAGTATAATGTATTATATTAAATGACATTAATTTGTTTAAAAATAATAATAAATACAAAAATATTGAAATATAAAATTGTATAACGTATAATTAACTTAGTTTATACTATATAAAAAATAATAAGTAGTATTATTAGATAATACTGCTGTTTTTCTAGATTTGGTCCAACATAAATGGCTAAAATGTCCATTAATAAATATGATAGGAGTTTTATATGAAGAATTTTGTTTTTAACACACATACGAAAGTCTATTTTGGTAAGGAAAAGATTGCAGACTTATCAAAAGAAGTGACGAATTATGGTACTAACGTTTTATTGGTATATGGTCAAGGTGCAATTAAAAAGAATGGAATCTACTCTGAGGTGATAGAGGTTTTGAATAAATGTAATGTGGTTGAGTTTGGTGGCATTACACCTAATCCAAGGATAAAAATGGTAAGAGAGGGTATAAGAATTGCACGAGACAATAAGATTGATGTAGTTCTGGCTGTTGGAGGTGCAAGTGTGATTGATTGTGCTAAAATTATAGCAGCAGGATATTATTACGAAGATGACCCATGGGATCTAGTTATATGTCCAGGAGAAATCAAGATAGTACTTCCCATAATTACTGTTTTGACATCTTTTGGTACAGGTTCTGAGATGAATGGCAGTGCAGTAATCAATAATGAAGAAGAAGAGGAGAAAATAGGTACGTATTCTCCTTTGCTGCAACCTGAATTATCAATTCTTGACCCCGTATATACATATTCTCTGTCAGCAGACCTTACAGCAGTAGGAATAGTAGATACTATGTCCCATGCAATGGAAAGCTATTTTTCGAAGGATAAAGATACATTTGTTCAGGATAGGATTGCAGAGGGAATCATTAAAACATGTATCAAATATGGTCCAATTGCAATAAAGGAAAGTGATAACTATGAAGCCAGAGCCAATCTTATGTGGGCAGGGGCTCTTGGATTAAATGGACTTATTGGTGCAGGAAAGACTTCAGCATGGTCCTGTCATCCAATGGAACATGAGTTGAGTGCATTCTATGATATTACTCATGGAGCAGGAATGGCTGTATTGATAACTAATTGGATGCGTTACATATTAAATGATAAAACAGTAGATAAATTTGTGGAATACGCTGAGAACGTATGGTACGTATTTAACGAGGATGATAAGTATAAAAAAGCTGAAAAAGCTATTGAGATGACTAGAAATTTCTTTGATGAATGTAATATGCCAGGGACACTTGGTGAATTAGGAATTGATGATGAAAAATTTGAGTCTATGGCAGTAAATGCGGTGAGCAATGGGTTATTGACATTTGCTTATGTTCCGCTGAAGAAAGAAGATGTTGTTAATATATATAAGATGTGTTTAGAATGAGATAGAATATATACTTTAATATATTAATAATAAAGATAACAGGGAAGGTTAAATTCAGAAGATTATGGTGTAATCTAGATACATAGAATGTCTAAAGTATATTTAAGAAAGACGGAGATGATAAATAATGAAAGAGAAAGCTGAACTATCGTTACTTTTTAAAGAGTTCCAAGGTGCAATTAAGAAAAAAGACGAATTTGAAATAGGTATAAAACATCTGTTAGAATTTAGAAAGGAATTATGGGAAATATATCAATTCATTTTTGATAATGTCAATGATGAAGAATATTCTTTGATGCCTTTGGCAAAAGATAAGACAATAGCTTACTATCTATATCATTTGACTAGGATTGAAGATATTTCTTCAAATACATTGATATTGGATCAAGAACAGATCTTTTATAAAAACGATTACCAAAATAGGATACAATCCCCTATATCCACAACAGGTAATGAAATACCTAGAGAGCATTTGGTGGAATTTTCAAAACAATTGAACATAGATGAATTGAAAAATTATATAGCAGATGTTTTCCAAAACACTAGTAAGTTAATTGAAAATATGACACTCAAAGAAAGCAGAACAAAGGTTAGTGAGGAAAGAAGGGAAAAGCTGATAGGTTTGAATTCCGTATCTACCGATGAAAAGGCTTTTTGGCTTGTGGATTATTGGTGTAAGAAAAATTATAGGGGCTTGCTACTCATGCCTTTTTCAAGACATCAATTCTTGCATTTGAATGGATGCTTGAGAATATACAGGAAAAGAAGAAAGATTAAAAAATAGTAGTCATTTTTTAATTTGACACATCTAAGATATTAGGATATCATAATTAGTATAGGACGGTCGTCCGAATTATTTGGAGAGGATTGTATATGATGAGTAGTAAAACTAATCAGTCAGAATTAATTCTAGATGCGGCTTATAAATGTGTTTCAGAAAAAGGTTATGCCAATATATCATTGAGAGACATAGCAAAAGAGGCTAATGTTGCACTTAGTCAATTACATTATTATTTTGGAAGCAAAAAGAAATTATTGCAAGAGATAATCAAACGAATGATTGGTAAATATACAACGGAACTTGAAAAACAGATAAAAAAAAGTCAATCAGACAAAAAGGAAATATCAAATGTTTTTAACTTGATTAAAGAAGCATTAGAAAGAAATCCTGAACTTTTTAAGATATTATTCGATTTATCAAGTTTAGCTCTTAGGTCTGATTCATTCAAACTTATGTTATCTGACCTATTTGATCATTTGTCAGGAGTTATAAAAGAATGTATTGACGAAAGCAGTTCAATAGTAGATGAATTCAAGGACTTTTCTTCCAGTACTTTATCAAGATTGATATTAGGAAGTGTTTTAGGTGTAGCATTTGAATATATTCTCGATTCTAATAAAAATGAAGATATACTCGACTCATTAAACGCTTTATCTGTGATTTTTAAATAAACACATAGCTTAATTATAAAGACATAAGAAGGAGTTGAGATAATGGTTGAACTAAGTAGATTGATGATTTACTTTAGTATATATTCTTTTTTAGGCTGGGTATGGGAAACATCTTTTGTATCAATATGTACTGGGAAATTTGTTAATAGAGGATTTCTAAAAGGCTTCTTCATTCCTATATATGGATTAGGGGCATTATCTGTAATTATGGTACAAAGGATTATAGGAAATACTCCGAACAGTTATATATTCAATTTATTCATAGTTGTAATTGTATCCACATTGGTTGTTACAACACTTGAATTTTTAACTGGTTTCACAATGGAAAAAATATTCAATAAAAAATGGTGGGATTATAGTGATAAACGTTTTAATCTAAAAGGATATATTTGTTTGAAATTCACATTAGGTTGGGGAGTATTCATTTTTATATTTTTATTACTTTTGCATCCTAATATTTCATACTATATAGCTAGCTTCAATGAGGGTGTAATAGTAAGTATGGCAATCATATTTACAGTATATCTTATAGCAGATGTGATATTATCAACTAAAGAAGTCATATCACTTAGGGAAGCTATCAGAAAATATGCTGAAGTTCCATTTGAAAAATATCGTATGAGTGTTATAAAATACAGAAGAATTTTTAATGCTTTCCCATATTTATTAAAATTAAATGCAGGATCACTAAAATTTGACGTAAGGAGTATTCTTAATGAAAGTGTTGAAAAGTTTAAGACACAAATCGTTAGTAGATTTAGGTAATGTCAGGGAATATAGAGAGTGTGTTTCAGAGTTGTTGAGGCATCCAAATGTAAAATCCATGGAAACATTTATCCAACACTCAGATGTTACTACATTGGACCATTGTTTAAATGTTTCCTATAAGAGTTTTATTATATGCAAACGTCTACATCTAGATTGTCGTGCTGGGGCTAGAGGTGGATTATTACATGATTTTTACCTATATGATTGGCATGAAACAAAACCAAAAGAAGGTAAACATGGTTTTGTTCATCCAAGGATTGCTCTTGATAATGCAAACAAACACTTTAGTTTAAATAAACGTGAACAGGATATCATTGCTAAGCATATGTTTCCTCTTACGTTGAAAGTACCAAGATATGCAGAATCTTGGGTAGTTACATTAGTTGATAAATGGATTGCTATGAAAGAAATAATAATGTAATTACTAATACAATGAAAAACCATTAAAATGGTTTCAACAATTTTTCTTCACAGAAGAATAAACATAAATAATCTATGTAATTTAAAGATACAATTGGTGAATTAAGGTAATTATTTTTCTGAAATAATCTGGTTAAAAAATTTTTTGTTATTAAGTAATATTTTATTTTTAGGTTTATACTTAAGTGCCATATCATTATTTAGAATTGCTTGTTTTAAATTTCCAAGTTTATAGTTACAGATACTTAATTCTGTATAAGGTATGAAATCCCAGAAATCATGTAGAATAAACCCCCATCTCTTTTCTGGTTTAACTAATCTAGTGGCTAAATCAAAATAAAAAATGGCTTTATTATACTGATTATATTTTTTATAATAGTAGCCTATATAACAGCATATTTCTGCTCTAGGTAAATCATATTCTAAGCTCCTTATTAATGTTTTCAAACATTTTTTAGGTTTGTTTTTTGCTGTATATATTTTAGATAAATCTATGCAGGAATCTATATAGTTGGAAAGATATTCTCCTTCTGTATCCAGAAATTTTTCGTAATAAATAATAGCTTTATCGTATTTACCATGAAAATAGAGTTCTCTAGCATAATAAAACCAATTTCTAGGTGATAATTCTTTACCATTATCAAATTGTTTTTCTAATATTTTAAGATTTCTATCAGATTTAGCATGTTCTTTTTTGTGAGTTATGCACACTTCTGAAGTATAAGTTTTAGCTCCTCTAAAATCTATATATTCATGAACAGGACTATACCATTTATAATTTCTTGTTCTTTTCAATAATCGTTCTCTATAGAAGGAAATTGTTGGTTCACCGTTTTGTACCATAAGATTGTATTTCATCATAACTACGTCAATGGTTGGGCTCAACATCTTTTTTATCTCTTTTAATCTAGCCATATCTTCTTTTAAAATAATATCATCTGCATCTAGCCAAAGGATATATTCTTTAGTAGCTAGAGAGAAAGAGTAATTTCTTGCTTTTGAAAAATCATCAACCCATTGAAAGTCATATATTTTATCTGTATATTTAAGAGCAATTTCTTTAGTATTATCCTTTGAACCAGTATCCACAATGATAATTTCATCTACAATCTTATATATGCTTTCTAAGCATCTATCAAGAACTAGAGATTCATCTCTCACAATCATACATAAACTAATTGTTATCATAGTAACCTCACTTAATCCTATTTTTACATTAAATAGTATATGATATAAACATTTGATTTGTGTATGAACAAGGTGTAGCTAATTTAGTGTAATCACATAGAATATAGTAGGTAATTCTATGTGATTATTTAATACGTCTTGATTGATTGGGTTAAAAATAATTATTGAGCTACTTAAGATGAATTATACAAAATTTAAAAAGGAATGATTGAAATGGCATTTGATCCAAATTTATTTATTGTAGATGTTGCACCTGATCCTGCTAATATAGTAATAGGTAGAGAAGGAATAGTGACAATTACTGCATCAAATAATAATCCAAGTGATTGGGGGTATAATTACACTCTACAAATGACAATACCAGATGGTGTATCTTTCGTAAATTCGGATATTCCAGTAACTTCTCAAGTAATAAATATTGATAATACTATAACTCTTACCTGGTTAAATATTAAAGATTTGGCACCAAATGAAACAGATTATGAATTTGCAATTGTGTTAATGGCTGATGAAAACTATAGAGAAACAGGTTTGCCTGTTCCGTTTAACACAGTGTTAACACCAGTTGCTATAGAAGCAACAGTAGATACAAAGCCTAGAGGTGATGGGGAACCAGGTAATATACAATATGCTAAAAGTGATTCTACCAGTGTAAAATCTTCACAATACGCAGTAACAAAAATTGCACCTAATAAAATACCTAAGGGGGCTGGAATACCTTCAGGGGATAGTCCTCAATGGCCATTTGAATACGAATTTGTAATCGAAAATAACACTAGAATAGTATCTTCAGTAAGTATACTAGATGTTTTAGATAATGGGATTCGTTTTATAGGACCTATTACCGCTGTAGGACCTGATTCTGTTCAATTGATACCACCGAATCCAATAGTCATCAATCCTACTCCTGGGGGACAAGATAATGTGACAATTGAATGGACTAATGTTGATTTAAGTGTTAATTCAATAAATATTGTAAAATTTGATGTAGCTATATGGAATAATTATACTGTTGGAGGCATTGAAAATTCAGGTGATAGAATTCCACACCAAACCCCTATGAACAATATGGTAACATTAACTGGAACTTCAGGACCTGTTTCAAGTGAAGTTTCTACATTAGCAATGGATATAACAATTAATAAGAGTCAAAGTCCTATTGAATTACTTATAGGATCAATTATTGATTATACTATTGTTTATCGGGTTAACCAATATGATAATGTTGATGATGTATTAGTTACAGATATAATTAGTGATGGTCAGACATTTCAGTCAGCGACACCAACACCTACGTCTGTTTCACCAAAAGATCCTATAACTGGCGAGACTACTGTTACTTGGGATTTTGGAACACTTGTAATTTCTACATCTGGTACAATAACATTTTCTACTGTTGTTGATACCAATTATTTTGCGACATCAGAGCATGTTTTGGCAGGAGATACGCTAACCAATATGGTAGATATAAATGGGGAGAATGCAAATTTTGGTACTCAAACGCCGGATAGTTCAGATAGTTTTGGAGTAATTCAACTGCCTTCAATAGATAAGCAATTATTAGATTACTATTATAAAGATGGAACTTTGAAATCTTCTACTATAAATGCAATGGCTCCGGGTGATTTTGTTGAATTTCAGATAACATATAATGCACCATTAAATCCCCCACAGGCAGATGTAATAATTGATGATTTTTTTCCATTAGTTATAGATGCATCGACAATAACATCTATTGTCTATAACCCTTTTGACCCTATTTCAGGACCATTACCTACTGGAATTGAAGGAGTAGAGTGGTTATTAGATAATAGTATCCCAGGAATGACCATATGGACTGTTGTATTTAGGGTACAGATGAAGAATACTGATTTCATAGGATCTGAAAACAATCTGGCTAAGCTGAAATTAATGAATTCAGATAATATGATATTTAGTGATCGTGACCAAGTATTAGTAAACTTTGGAGAGCCTAATATAAACTTAGATAAAAGTGTTGTCGGACCTTCCCCTAATGCTATATTACCAGGTCAAATATATACTTATACAATTATTGTTAGTAATCCTCAAAATATAGATGGAACAATTGTAGATGCCTTCGATGTAAGCCTTTCAGATATTATTCCAGACTTACTAACTTATGTTCCATTAAGTTTATCAGCGATTGCATCAGGAGGTACACCTAGTTTTAATGTACCTGTATTTACATCTCCAGATCAAATAAATATGGAAATATTACAATTAAAACCTGATGATGAAATAACTCTAACTTATCAAGTAACTGTAGACGCAGGGATTGGTCCAGGTATTAGTTTAACAAATGATGCTGAAACTACTTCTCCATATTCACAACCATTTGACCCTGTCGGTACTAATTATCAGTATCCTAATTTAGAGCGTTCAGATAGTGAAACATTAGTAAGTGCTGATTCAGCAGTTGAAAAAACTGTTGATAATAATGTAACAGTGATAGGTGATACAGTTAATTATACGATAACTTGGACTGTTCCAGAGGGATTACAAGCTTACGATGTTAGGATTGTAGATATATTACCAAATGGTCAATCATATGATAACGATCCTTCACCTGTACCTCCAGAATCAGTTGTAGGTCAAACTATTAGGTGGCCAACAATACCTGTTGTAGATGCTACTGCTGGAGCTGTAACGTTAATATATTCTTTCAGAGCATCAATTGACAGTTCAGCTTCTGTAGCTCCTGACTATACAGAAGTTCAGCGTAATAGAGGTAGAGTAATCTGGAATTCAACACCTACAGGATTCCCAATGAGAGAAACTGATTTTCAAAATGTTAGAGTTGAAAATCCACATGTCAGTATTGAAAAAGGAGAGCGAAATATTTCTAGGGGGGAAACTAATTTTGTAACATCAACTAATGCAGTTGGTGGAGAAATAGTTGAGTTTAGAATAAGTATAGTTAATGATGGATCAGCAGATGCGTATAATATAGAAATTACGGATACTACGGGTGGTCTAAGTACTGGCTTAATATTTATTCCATCAAGTATAGTTGCACCAGCAGGAACAACAGCCACATATCAGCTATTAACTAACCAAGTTCTCTGGAATATTCCTTACCTACCAGAAGGTGATTCCTTAGAATTGCTATTTAGAGTACGTATCGCAAAAGGACTGATACCAGGAAGTATTATAAACAATGATGGAATAGTAGATTCATATTCAAATATTAATATGATGTTTATGTACCCAACTGAGAGATCAAATCAAGTAGAAATTATTATAGAACCAGGTATTAGAGGAGATTCATTAGAGGAATTGTTGTGCTTGGATGATATTAAGATACAAAAATATAAAAATATTGATTGATAGATATGTTTTAGCTGTTATATAAAAATCATTAATTCAATGAAATAAATAATTAATGCTCAAGGGAAAGGAACAATATTGTTGGATAATAAATATAGATCTGAATATAAAGAATGGACAGTACTAATATATGCTGCTGGTAATAATAATTTACAGGAATTAATATATAATCAATTTGAATCAATTTTAACTACTACAAAAATGGAGAATGTTAATGTTATTGTTCAAATTTCTAAAGATTATTCCCAAAAGGGTATAAATTGTACTGGATGTAAACGATATGTTATAGATAACGATAGAGCTATTTTATTAAATGACTTGGGAAAAATTAACATGGCTCAACCAGAAGAATTAAAAAAATTTATTGTTTGGGGTAGCAATAGATTTCCATCTAGACATATTGCGGTAATTATGTCAGGTCATAGTGCTGGATTTGTAGGATTAATGAAGGATTGTTCAGAATCAGGGACTTCTTTTATGGGCATTGAGGGATTCTCAAAAGCATTATATTTATCAAGAAAAAGTATAAAAAGATATATTGATATATTAGTTATGGATACTTGTTTTATGGATGCTGTTGAAATATGGCATGATATTATAATAAATAGTAGGAATGCTGTGAAGTATGTAATCCTTCCACAGGATAATGCTCCCCAAAAAGGATTACTTTATAATGAAATAATTAATTCATTGAATGCCACTAAAGCTGGATTTATATCTTACAATGTTATGAAAAAAATTATAAATAGCAAAATCAAAAAAAATAATATATTTTGTGTATTTCTTGCAAATGAATATTTTAGTAAATTAAAGGAAATTATAAATCTTTATTCACAACTGTTGTTAATAAAAGACAAAAAAATAAATAATGATAATCAAGAATTTGATTTTATTCCATTATCAGATTTATTAAGTAAGGAAAGCTTAATGGATTCAGATATAAATAAATGCTATACAGTGATTAAATATATTTTAGACAAAATTATATTAGAACCTAATTCTAAAACCATTGAGGGAGAAAGAAGAGGGTTAAAGATATATTTCCCACATAACTATGATGTTTATTCTAAGTTTAAGGATATGTATAATTCAATGAAATTTAGTTATAACAATAGGTGGATACAAGTAATAGATGATAAATATATAAGTAATTTGTAATACACAGGATGTGTCAACTATTAAATACACTAGAAGAATTAAATTGTTTAATAGAGTTAGAAGGAGAGAAATATTGTGAAAGATTTGCGGTATTATAATCCACGTTCTAAATCATTGGATTGTTCGGATAATAGCCACATAATATGTGCTTTTAAGGAAATTTTAAAAGAGATTAATTGTATTCAAGAATTATTGTATTACCCAGAAACTGGTCTTGATGAAATAAAAGAAGAAGTTAGATGGACAAAAAATACTCAATGTAGTTTAAGCGAAATAGAAAGAAAAATAAGCCGAATAGATAGATTGCTAAGGAATCCCTGTTTTGGATTGAAAGAAATTAAAATAGAAGTCGCTAATATTGAAGAAATATCATATAAGATTAATAAAAGATTGAAAAAGGTTTATTGTAAATTGATTAATCCCAAATATGGGTTAAAAGAAATAAAAAAAGAAGTATATTATATTGAAAAATCAATTGATAAAATTATATGCGATTTAGAAGAAATTATGAGCGGAGTTAATACAATAGAGGAAACTGTATTGAATCCGAAATATGGATTGAAAGAAATAAAAAAAGAAGTAAAAGCAATAGAGAAAACAGTATTAAACCCTAAATATGGACTAAAGGAAATTAAGAATGAAGTAAGAACGATAGAAGAGACCGTGTTAAGTCCGACTTATGGATTGGAAGAGATCAAGAGCGAAGTAAAAGTCATAGAAGAAATAGTACAGAGTCCAACCTATGGATTAGAGGAAATCAAAAGTGAAGTAAAGACGATAGAAGAGACCGTATTAAGTCCGACCTATGGATTAGAAGAGATAAAGAGCGAAGTAAAAGTCATAGAAGAAATAGTACAGAGTCCAACCTATGGATTAGAGGAAATCAAAAGTGAAGTAAGGACGATAGAAGAGACCGTATTAAGTCCGACTTATGGATTGGAAGAGATAAAGAGCGAAGTAAAAGTCATAGAAGAAATAATACAGAGTCCAACCTATGGATTAGAGGAAATCAAAAGCGAAGTAAGGACGATA